>CAZSIG010000593.1:0-2919 GCA_964606195.1 uncultured Anaerolineales bacterium | reverse complement strand
TAGGCAGCGACGCGGCTTGCGGGGTAGTCGCCCTCGAGACGAGGGCTTGGAGCTATCTGGTAATGCGCATCCGTTTTTGCGCATAGAGTTGCTCAATGTAGCCGCAGGCTTCATGCCCGCACCATTCGCGCCCCTCATGCGCCTACGTATTCGCAACCGGGGGCGATTAGTACGCCGCGAGGAAGGGCACAGCGCGCTGCGTCCCTCCGAGGCATAGTCGATGAGTTAGTTTTGACTATGAGGGTGCATAATGATAAAATAAGCGGATGGATTTGAGATAGTCAGCGAGCCGCGCCGCACGGGTGATGGTTATTACGAAAGCTGTGTGTTGGACCCCGATGGCAATCGAGTGGAAATTACAATCTGAAAGGAGATGATGCTTATGGAGCTATTCGGAGATATATTGCAAGTACAGAACAGTTCGAGCGAGCCGGTGACGGTGGGCGAATTGACCGCGACCGCGCAGGCGCAAGCGGTGACTGTCCGCACACCATTCGGCGGATTAGTTTGGAATAGACCGACCGCGGTGTTGGTCGAGCGTGACGGAGAGACCGAGAGTGTGCCCATAGTCGATGTGACGCGCATCACGCAGATAGTATTTATTGTAGTGGGCTTGATATTGTTAGCGAAGGCAATCAAGTAAAGGTAATCAGTCTAACACTACAACGAGACTTCGCGATAGGATGTCATTCTGAGCGACCACCGGGAGCGAAGAATCTCGGTTCAGGAAGTAATAATCCGGTGCAGCGCGAGATTCTTCGTCGCTGCGCTCCTCAGAATGACCTGGAGCAGGACTTACGCAGACCATGTAGTGATTAACCGCAGAGAACGCTGCGGACGCGGAGAAGACTAAGAAAAGCGTTTCTTAACGGTCATACGCGGTCAAAAACACTCAGCAAATTCGTATTCACCGCGCGACGAGAAACTATCCAGAAAACTCCGCGCTCTCCGCGTCCTCTGCGGTAAAATGATTTTGGCTCTACGCGGATTCGTGGGGTAGGGCAGGTTTCTTACCTGCCGTTTTCGCCGATGATAAAGAACGGCGGCTAAGAAAGCCGCCCTACGCGAGTATTTTAAGCCCCGCGCCCATACTGTTTACCCCACGAATCTGAGTTGGCCCATGATTTTAAAACTGCGTAAGTACTGATGGAGTTTAGAAAATCTCGTTGTAGTACTAAGCATATCAGTTAAAGGAGAGGTGTAAAATGATAGAAGAGCTTAAAGACAACATTTTTATAGCGATGGATAAGGACCGCGCACAGTCCAAAAAGATCGCGGAGAAGATATTCACGGCGGCTAATCCCGACGCGGTTTACGGCAAACCGATTAAAGAGGGAGAGCGCACGATCATCACCGCCAGTGAGATAGCGGTCGGCGGCGGGTTCGGGTTCGGTGGTGGTTTTGGTCCCCCCGATGAGGAAGATATCGCGAAAGGGGAAAATCCAGAGGCAAGCGCGGGCAGCGGCGCGGGCGGTGGCGGCGGTTCATCGGGGCGCCCGGTCGCGATAGTCGAAATCACTCCTGCGGGGGTAGAGGTTATACCAGTGCCCGACGTGACGAAAATCGCGATCGCCTTTCTGACCACTATGGGCGCGATATTGATGACCCTATTCAGGATACGCGGCGCGATGGCGGAGCGAAAGTGAACCCCGTGAGTGAACTCACGGTTTGCTATGAGAAACGCGCTGAAGCGCGTTATGTTGAACATGCTTCAGCATGTTTTCGGTAGCCGCGCCGAGTTCACTCGGCGAACCGCGGCGCGAGCCGCAGGGGTAATTTGAAAGTGTCAGGTAGGAGGAACTAAATGATACAGAAACTGAGAGATATGATGTTCGTCGTCAGAGAGAGCAAGCTCGGTTTTGATGAGACCGTCGCCGCGATAACCGAGAACGCGCCGAAACATGGCTGGACTATTCCGATGGTGCACGATCTGCAAGATAGCTACCAGAAGGCTGGACACGAAGATATGACGCGGTTGAAAACTATATATCTTTGTGACCCCGATGGCGGATATAGCATATTGCAAGACGACGATAACAAACCGATGTCGGTGATGATGCCAACGGGCGTCAGCGTTTACGAGACTAGCGACGGGCGCGTCTACGTGGCGGGGATGAATCTTGGAATGATGAGTATGATGTTCGGCGGCGGCGTCAAGGAGGTATTGAAAGGTGGCGCGGCGAAGTTCGATAAGACGGTAGAGGACATAACGGAAGCGGAGGAGGAGTGTGAGGCAAAGGTTGATAAGAAGGGCTGCTGTCTCGGATGCATCTCCTGCGGCGCGATTGCCGCTGCGGTACTGGGCACTCTCGTGGTCATCGTCGCGAAGGTTATCTCAGTCGTCATGCCCAAGATGATGTCGGTGATGATGCCGAAGATGATGGAGTTCATGGACAAGGCTGACGTCGAGCCGCCCTGCGCGATGATCATCAAGGATTATCTTGAGGCTAAGGACAGCTAGAAGAGGACTTCGCGGGTTGTGTAGTGATTAACCGCAGAGGACGCGGAGAAGGGTAAGACGAAAACCTTTCTCGCTAACAATGGTGTTGGTTCAGTTAAAAAAGAGGACGCTCATATGGGTTTTCAGGTGGAGCGTGAGCATTCCGCCTAGCTCCCCGCGAGCTTGAAGCTCGCGGGGAGCTAAAACCTAATACCCCCAAACTTAGCTGAACCAGTACCATTCGCGTTAATCTGTATATATCAGGAGGTTTCACGTTCCGCTTAGGAATGGTGCGCAAATAACTTGTGCATTTGGCGTAGTCAGCGCAGGCGTAAAGCCTGCGGCTACATTGTAGGCGCACCCTTTATGGGGGCGCTTAGTTGCCGATGAACGCGTATGACAGTCATTAACATTTTTTCACCTAGTTCGAGCCAAATTGAAACGCGCAAGTTATTTAATTCTCATTCCTTAAGTAATTA
>CAZSIG010000592.1:0-2926 GCA_964606195.1 uncultured Anaerolineales bacterium | reverse complement strand
AAAATGAACAAAATTAACGAGAGAACGAGACCCTTCGCTGCGCTCAGGGTGACATATTTTTCAAACTGCGCACCTTTGAGAAAACCCTACACCCCGTGGCTAATATTATCCTTCGGCCATCACGCGCAGGAAATCCGCCGCCTCGTGCGCGGTCATTCGCTCGGTGATATAAAATGCGAAGCCGCGCCCGCCCAATTCGCGAGTGATAGTCCGCGCCCCCGCGGGGCTTACGTAGAGTTGGCACAGCTTGCCCGCGTCGCGAATGCGTTTGAGTAGCGGCAACCATTCCTCCGGTGGCGGCGCGCCCGCGCCCGGTATCCATTGAATTCCGCGCAATCGCTCTAGCGCCAGCAGCATATCGAGATGCCGAATCGCGCCCGCGCCGTCGAGATGATAAAACGCGTGGTCTAACGCGGCACAGCAGGTCTCCAAATCGGGCAGCACAAACTGCGCGAACATCTGGGGCGAAATCATGGTGGAAAGGTCGCATTGTAGCATATAGCACCGCGTCGGCGACCACAACGTTGCCCAAGGGGTAGTGCCGCGCCCCGCCGCGCCGATGATTTCGTACAATTCTTCGTAATAACGCAACCACACTTGCGTGATTTGCCGCGTCAGGCGCATAACTTCATCGCGCGCATCTGCCAACTCCATCAATAACTCCTGTGTACCGCGCAGCGAGGCGAGAATATCGAGATTGCCCCCCAAATCGGTGAAGGCAATCGCGACGCGGTCGCCCCAGCGTTCCACCGCGCGGTACGTCAGTTCGCACACGCGCCGCCACCAGACATTGTCAGCATCGTAGCTAATTCGCAAATTCGCGATGTCGCCCGGCGCGGCTGGCTCGAACCAGACCGTCTCCGCGGTCGAGTGTACTTGCGCGCCCAAGAAACCCGCGCCGATGCCCGGTCCGAAGTTCGGGAACCATTTGGGGAACGCGTCGCCGTAAAATCGTTTAGCTTCGAGACGCACTTGATAATAATCGAGCACCGCGTCGGGGGGCATATTCAGGGGGAAAACGCTCGCGGGGTCGCCCAGATTATGGATGTTTGTAACCTCGATATGTGGCGGCAGTTTCAATTCTTCAATCACCACCAGCGGGCGCGGCAGTTCGCCCGCCCACCACGCCGTCCAATCGCGCGCCACGCGCTCCCAATCACGTTCGGTAAATCGTAGTTCAATCGTCATAAGTCCATGTTAGATAATCGAAAACCACAGAGACGCAGAGGACGCGGAGAGAAATCTCTGTGCTCTCTATGTCTCTGTGGTTAAATTTTTCAATCTCGAAACTTACAGAAATGCCAACGCGAATGGTCGCTCGATAAGCTGCTTGACGCGCTGCAAGAACCGCGCCGCGGGGGCGCCGTCGATTAGGCGATGGTCGAACGAGAGGCTCAGCGTCATCATCTGCCGCGCCACTACTTGCCCATCCACGACGACCGGCTTGGCGGCGATTCTCCCTATGCCCAGTATCGCGCTCTCCGGCGGATTGATAATCGGCGTGAACGCGTCGATGCCGTACACACCCAAATTCGTAATCGTGAACGTCCCGCCGGTGAGGTCGTCGGGCAAGCTGCGCCCGGCGAGGGCGCGGTCAATCAGTTCCAGCAGTTCGCGCTGAACTCGCGTCAGATTTTTAGCCGGCGCGTCGCGTATCACCGGCACGAGCAAGCCGCGCTCCGAATCGACCGCGACGCCGATGTTGATATGCGGCACTTCCTCAATGCCCGCGGCGGTCAAGCGCACATTAATGTTTGGGTGTTCGCGCAGGGCGCGGGCAACTAACATTACCAGAAAGGCGTTGTAGGAGACTTTTTCGTCCAATTCCGCGATGACCTGCTGCCGCGCACTTATTAAATTGGTCGCTTCCGCCTCAGTAGTTATCGTAACGTGTGGGCGTTCGCGCCAGCTTTGCGACAGCCGCTCCGCGATGATGCCGCGCAGTCCGGTGAGGTTCTCGATGCTCGAGATGGGTGGCGCGGTTGGGGCTGCCAACGCGCTCTCCACATCTTCGCGCATGATTCTGCCGCCGGGCCCCGTGCCCGCGATTGTGCGGAGGTCTAAGTCAGTCTCTTCAGCCATCTTGCGCGCCACCGGTGATGCCTTTATGGACGCTATGGGGATAGCGTCCTGAGTGGACGTTATAGGGATAGTGCCCTGAGCGTCCGCGACTTGAGACGGAATATCCGAGGCGACAATCATCCCTCTAACTCCGGTACCAATGATGCCCTCAAGCGAGACGCCGCGCTCGCGCGCTGTGGCGCGAGCTTTGGGGGACGCTATGGGGATAGCATCCTGGAGAGACACTGCTGTTGAGGATGCTGTTCCTACTATACCTTGTGCGTTGCCCAATGTCGCGACCGGCGTCTGTACTGGCACATTCTCGCCTGCCTGCACGAGAATATGCAAAACGCCGCTCGCGGGCGATTCGATGTCCAAAACGGTTTTCTCTGTTTCTAGGGTGAATAGCGTTTCGCCCTTTTGCACCGCGTCGCCATCATTTTTATGCCACTCGACAATCGTGGCTTCGGTCATGGTCAAGCCCAGTTTGGGCATCACAACTTGGAAATTTTTTTCTGAATTCGTCATTTTATACCCTGCGTTTAGCTACAAATCTAGGACTTACGCAAACCACATAGTAATTAACCGCGGAGAGCGCAGAGGACGCGGAGATTTCTTAAAGAAATAATTTTCAACATATGCGTTCATAACCCGTCATTTAAGGTTATATCTTTTCAGTAGACAAAAACTATAGCCCAAACTCTGCGCTCTCCGCGTGCTCGGCGGTAAAAATACCCCGAAGTTACGTAAGTCCTAAAATCAAAAGAATCCGCGTTAATCAGGCAAATCTGCGTTATTCGCGTTCTATTTCTTCGATAGTCCCCCTGTTAAGTGTTGTTAGGGGGGGGCACAGCTTTTAGTAGCT
>CAZSIG010000591.1:0-2929 GCA_964606195.1 uncultured Anaerolineales bacterium | reverse complement strand
GCTTTGCTTATATTAGCCGATATGGTATAATTACTCCAGCAAAATAACAGTAGGGCAGGTTTTTGTGACTTTGGCAAAAGATTCAAAAGATAACCTAATCTTGCCCTTGCTCGCGGCGGAATACAGCCTGTCATATAACTTTTTAACCACGAAGAACACGAGAAAACACTAAGATAGCTACCTTCGAATGCTGTACGCGATCATGTATCCTCATCGCCTCCTAGTGTCCCTAATGGTTAAACGAGCCGCACGATTGTAGTCCGCCGCGAGCAAGGGGCGCGCCACTACCCATCCTTATCACGTCGAGATTTTCCCTAATGATGGCTATAAAAAGCTGTCTTACTGTCTTGGGAGGCGCCTATGGGTATGCAGGCAGTAGAACTGCGCGACTTGACCTGGATTAACATCGTACAACCAACGCAACGCGACATTCAATTCCTGAACATGAATTTCCACTTTCACCCCCTAGACCTAGACGACTGTTTAAGTCGTAACCAACGCCCTAAACTGGACGAATACGAGGATTATATCTTCACCGTGATGCATTTCCCATACTTCGACAAAACGACGCGGCGGCTCGGAGCATTGGAACTAGATTCATTCGTGGGACGCAACTTCTTGATTACCGTGCAAGATACCATGCTCAAGCCGGTGGAACGGATACTGACCGCGTGTCGAGAGAGCGACGCGGAGAGAGATAAATACATGGGACGCGGTACATACTACCTTTTTTACCTTATCGTGGATGCCCTGGTCGATTATTGTTATCCCATTCTGGATAAAATCATCACCAACATTAATAACATCGAGCAATTGATTTTTCAATCACGCGGGCGGCATACTGTGCGCGAAATCTCCATCGTGCGGCGTAACTTGATTAACTTCCTGCGCGTCATTCGTCCACAAAGCATAGTTATCCACCAATTGGAGAATAAAGAGTGGGATTTCTTGAAGGGCGACCTGGAGGTTTATTGGGGTGACATCGCCGACCACACCGCGACGATTTACGGACACCTCGAAGATCAACGCGAAGTGCTCGAGGGCTTGAGTTCCATGAACGAGACCCTAACCTCATACCGCACCAACGATATCATGAAAGTGCTGACCTTATTCTCGGTTATCATGCTGCCCCTTTCCGTAATTTCTGGCATCTACGGCATGAACCTGGAGTTTCTACCGCTGGCAAACACTTCCTACTCTTTCTTCGTGGTGATCGGCCTCATGCTCGTGATCGCGGGCGGGATGTTGGGGTATTTCAAGTATAAGGATTGGTTATAGAGTGTCCCATAGGAACGAAAAAGATGAGCGATAGAAGACGTGTAGAGTTACAAAGCGTGGTGGAACACTATACCCGCATCATAAAATCGGATTCCGCAGACGCGATGACCTATTCCAATCGTGGGGATACCTATCGGCAATTGGAACAGCCCGAACAAGCCATTGCCGATTATACTCGCGCCATTGAATTGGGACTGCGCGATGATGTAATCTACAACAATCGCGCCTTAGCCTATGAGCAACTGGGAATGTACCGTAGCGCGTTGCAAGACTACACCAAAGCGATCAAAATACGTCCGAACAACCCTATACCCTATAACAACCGCGGCATGTTATACCGCGCCTTTGGCGAGGCAAAATCCGCCCTCGCCGACTGTACGCGCGCCATTGAACTTCGTCCAGACTATGCCTCAGCTTATAATAACCGCGGATTCATCTCTGCCAACATGGGGCAATACGAGCGTGCCATCGCTGACTACGATCGTGCCATCGAACTAGACGCCCACTTCGCGGTGGCGTATAATAATCGTGGCACCGCCTACCGCCATCTGGGTAAATACGTACAGGCGATCGCGGACCACCACAAGGCAATAGAAATAACCCCTACCTTCTATCAGGCTTACGCGAATTTGGGACGCGATTATTATCTGCAAGGAGATTACGCCCGCAGCACCGCCGCGATGGATCACGCTCTAGAACTCGCGCCCGATGAACAGTGGATCATCTTCGATTTGGCCATCGCGTTATTGGCATGTGGAGAAACTGCCCGCGCGCGGCAAGAGTACGAACGCGCGCTGGAAGCATGCAAGCAACGCTCCGACCTGCACAACGCCATTCGTGATCTAGAAGACCTGCTAGACCGCGAGCCGAATATAACAATAAAAGAAAAAGCACAACGTATCCTGAAACAAGTTTTAGCGCGAATGAACGAACTGTAATCACCGTCTCAACCTTATGTGTAGAGAAGGCTTGCAGGGTCAACTCAGATTCGTGGAGTAAATTAGATAGGACTTACGCAAGTTCAGAATAATTTTACCGCCGAGCACGCGGAGAACACAGAGTTTTCTGGATAGGTTTTTATCGCGCTGCGAATATGACTTTTAATGAATATTTATGACCGTGTATGACAGTCACCAAAAATCTTTCCCAATACTCTCCGCGTTCTTTGCGCTCTCTGCGGTTAGTTATAGTGCGATTTTATGTAAGTCCTATTAGAGAAGGGTTGCAATCTCCGATTTTTGCCGCGTCGTGTCCCATTCTCCCCTGAGAGAGAACGCGTTTTTATTTGTGAAGAACTCCGCTCTTTGTTATTCAAAGAGTGGAGTTTTTTGGTTAATACCAAGTTGCTATTGACAGACAGTTATTTAGTTGCTATAATGTAATTCACAAAGGATTAAATATGTCACAATTGGCAGTTTTTGTCACAAAAATGACATCGATTCTCCTTAAAAACGTGTTATAATTTACACAAAGAGAAGCTGATAATAGCTTCGCGGAGATGAGAGGTGTTTAGAAAAATGAAATTTAGATGGACTTTGCTATTTTTGAGTGCAATATTACTTTTAGGATTAGGGAGCGGGGCGACGCGCGCGGTTGCTAGTCCCTTGTCACAGACTTCTAACTTGACGATCACCAAGATTATCGGCTCATT
>CAZSIG010000590.1:0-2937 GCA_964606195.1 uncultured Anaerolineales bacterium | reverse complement strand
GGATAAACTACGCGCCGGGTCTCGTTCTCCCGTTAATTTGGTTCATTTTACCCCACAGGCAATAATTATAGCGAAAACGAGATGCTTCACTACGTTCAGCATGACATCTTGAGCCAGAGCTTACTAGAGTTTTGCCCACGTGGTTTATACTTTGAGAAAGCCCTAATAGCTAGAGCTTACGTATTGACATCCTCGGTGTTCTTTGTAGTTGACGCGCAAACCTACTCCACTCGCGCCACCACAACTGTCAGATCATCATGCGGCTCGACTTCGCCGACGAACGCGGCGACCTCTGCCAGTAGATATGCCAACAGCGCCTGCGCGTTATGTGCAGGCGCGGTCGCGATGGCGCGCTCCAATCGTTCAAAACCGAACAATTCCCCATTCGGCGCGGTCGCCTCCACCACCCCGTCGCTGGTCAAGATTATCGTATCCCCCGGCGCGATTTCGAGTGTCGCTTCACTGTATCCCAACTCCGCGCCCAGCCCCACGCCTAGAGGCACTCCCCCTACGTTTGCCCACTCCACCAATCCACTGGCATGGCGCACGAACGGGGCGATACACCCGGCATTAGCGACGCGCAGTATGTTGCCTTTAATCTCCGCGTAGCAGAGCGCAGTGTTCTGCCGCGTCGCTTTGGTATACAATGTGAGTGCGGCGTCAAGCTGTGCCAGCAGTTCAGCGGGGGCGCGCTCCGCACTCAGGGCGAATTGGAGCGACGAGATGCTGACCGCCATCAGCAGCGCAGCGGGCATTCCCTTGCCGGACACATCGCCCACTGCCAAATCGAACCGCCCGCCGGGGAAGGCGCGGTAGGCGTAGAAATCGCCGCCCACCTCGCGCGCTGGTTGGCTGTAACAGACTACGTCCAGCCCAGGCCATTCCGGATGGGTGGCGGGCAGCAGGCTCATCTGAATATTACGCGCCGTCGCCAGTTCATCTTGCAAACGGTCATTGAATTCTTGTACGCGCCAGCGGCTCAAAAAACTTTCCCAGCGCAATCGCGCCAGCAATATATGAACCAACGCGAGCGACAGTACCGCGGTCACAAGGGCGGAGACATAAAACAAAAAATGGGATAAATCGGCTACTTTCCCAAATAGGGATATGGCAACTGTGTAAGTGGCGAGGAAAATCAAGTTTGAGCCGAGCATCCAGGCGGCGGGCCAGGGCATCACCGCGCCGTAACCCATCATCACGATGATGAACAGCATGTAGGGTCCCGTGGGGTCGTGGTTGAATATCAACATCACCTCGACCAGCAACACTGAAATCAGACTGGAGGTGAACGCCACAGAGTAGATGTTCTCCGGTTTCGCGTAGCGTCTCATCAACGCCGAAGTGATACCCATATTGGAGATGAGAAGCACGCGCAGGAGGAGGAGCTTCCATAACGCGGCGCGGTAGAAGAAGTAGTCACTCAGGGCAAAAAATGCCAGTAAGCCCATGCCAAATGACAGCAGGCGCGGCGTCAATGTGAGCACACTGACGCGCTCCTCTCTGTCGAAGGCGGGCGCCAGATGGCGATATTTCGGGGGAATGGGGTCGAGCCATGTCAACAAACGGTTGAGGATACTCACCGCGCCGACTCCTTTACGGAGGTTATCATGCCATTGCGCAGCGTCCACAGCACCACTTCCGGCGAGCATAAGAACCGCGCCCGCGGCGCGCCCAAGCCTTCCATGCCGATGCCGCGCGCCACGTAGAGATGCGTGTCACCTTCGCCTTGTTGCTGGTGATAAAGGCCCATCTCGTATCGTTTACCATGTATCGAGCCGGTGATCAACGCGCCGAAGAGCGGCAGGCGAATCTGGCCACCATGCGTATGTCCCGCGAGATATAAATCGACGCCCGCCTCAGCCGCCTGTGCCAGCGCGTCCGGCGCGTGGTGCAGTAAAATCGTGAAGATATGCGCGGGGGTGTCCGCTAACGCCTCTTGCACGCGCTGCTGGTCGATTTCGGGATTGTGACTGCATACCGTACCGGCTACACAAATCTTCTGTCCGCGCACGTTCAGCACTGTATGCTCATTGCGCAACAATTGCACATCATTCAAAGGGGTGAAGATTTTTTCCACTAAGTCCGGTAGATCAATCGGGGGACTGCCGGAGACCGCGCAGACGCCGAAGGGGGCGCGGAGTTGGCGCAAGAATTTACGCGCATCTTGCAGCGCGGTCTCATCGTGGAGATAAGATTGGTTGAGGTAGTCGCCGGTGATGAGGATGACATCCGGACGGAGTTTGGCGATCGTCGTCAGCAGTTCATGTTCGCGGCGCGTGAGGCGCTCCATGTGTAGATCGCCGATCTGTAAGATGTGCAACGGCGGCGTGCCGACCGCGATCTTAGGCGAGGTGAGCGTCAAGCGCGTCACTTTCACGCGCGCCGGCTCGATTACCACGCTGTAGTAGCTGAGTATGAAAATGACCGCGTAGATGGCTACCAATAACGCCAAAGCCAAGTACGGTGACAAAAAAGCTTGCGCGATCAATCCGGCGGCTATCAAAGCCAGCATCAGCCGTACAATCGCCAGCGCGAGTAGCGGTGGCTTGACGGGGCCATACGAGATATTACGGCGCGGTAATGACCACAATAGTACGCCATCGGCGATGACGAAAACCGCGTAAACCGCGCCGATCCACATCATCCCGCTCACGCGCTGCCAGACAAACCCCACTAGCGCGGTCAGCCCCATCAGAACAATCAGCACGACCGCGCCCGGCAGCCGTGCTATATCGTCCGTCGCGAGAAGTATTTTGTGTAACGGTCGTTCTGCTAACCAATCATCTTGCATGTTATTTATGTAAATTTAAAAAATAGTCTGTAAAAGTAATGGCGCGCAGAACTTCGCCATCTTACAAGCGGCATCAAAGCTCAGTCTAAATTATCAAAGCTACTCTTCCAAGTTATAAGTCAAACCCATAATACGCCACGCGCCAT
>CAZSIG010000589.1:0-2942 GCA_964606195.1 uncultured Anaerolineales bacterium | reverse complement strand
CAAAAAACCCGTCAAGTCTTAATGACCTGACGGGTTTTGTTATTTAGACGCGAAATTGGGGAATTGGTTGGCATTTGAGATTAACCAGGATGGCATTTCACGCCAGCAAGAATTTATTCTCAAGGTGACGTTTGTTTCATTTCTCGATTACCTATATCCCGACACTAAGCTAAAATTGGAAGACCTATTGCCCCCAACGCGAGCATGGAATAGCGCGAACGAGTGGGGATGCGCGGAGATGGCGCAAATATGGTGCAATTTCGTTTTTCACGCCAGAAATGAGCGAAAGATGAGTTATAACTCCGACCAGTACTTACGCCATTACGCGCTAAATATTCACCGCCGAGCCGCAAAGGACGCGGAAATTAATATGAATGACCTTTATTGACTAGCAATGAGCGCAAACACAACTCCGCGTCTCTGCGGTAAAATCAATCCTTCATTATTGCAAGCGCGGCGGCGTATGCCCCGCGCTTTGGTGTTTTATTCTACGTGCTTTAGTGGAGAATTGCCAAAAAGGGCGCGGTTTGGTACAATGATATGCAGATAGGCGGTCTGGCGAATTTTTCCCCGCGCGGCGCGGTGGCGTCTGCAATGCCCCCAATGGGTAATCGTAATCGTATTATATGCGTGATGGAAACAGCGAGTTTGTGAATTATCAGCGCGGGAATAGCGGCATGAGTGAGGGATAGCATTATGAAAGACAGTAAGTTTATTGGCTGTATAGTGATCGCTACCGCGATGCTGGTGTTGTTATCTTTTTGGAACAGTATCATCGCCGCGCCGGGCACTGAACGCGGCTCGTCTCTGTCCTTCTCTCCGCCATCTTCTCAATCTCAGGGGCTTGCCGCGACGAGCGTAGAGTTTGTGGGACATATCGGCGGCTATTCCTACGCGGTCGCGACGCAGGGCGATTATGCCTATGTCGGGTTCGGCACTGAATTAGCGGTGTTAGACATCTCTGACCCTGCTGTCCCCGTGCGCGTGGGGTACGTGATATTGCCTGACATCGCGCAGAGCGTCGCGGTGACGGGCACTTACGCGTATGTTGCCTGTAAGAATAGCGGACTGCGCGTGATCGACGTGAGCGACCCCACCGCGCCGGTCGAGGTAGGCTACTACCGCGATGGTTCGGCGAGCGAGATGTACGACGTTACGATAGTGGGAGATTATGCTTACACCGTAGGGACCGGGGGCTATCCACATGATAGCGGCTGGCTGCGCGTGATCGACGTGCGCGACCCCGCCGCGCCGAACGAGGTGGGCTATAGCTACACGTGGGACGGCGCGTGGGGCTTGACCGTCGCCAATGACTACGCTTACGTCGCCGCGGATGGCGCGGGCTTGATCATCATCGATGTGAGTGAGCCTATGACGCCCACGCGCATGGGGAGCTATGAGACGCCGGGCAAACCGCGTAGGGTGGTAGTTTCGGGGACTTATGCCTATATCGCGGATAATTGGGTGGTAGATGGCGGGCTGGCGGTGGTGGATGTGCGTGAACCGCTGACGCCAACTTTGGTGAGTTCCTATGACACGCCCCGCGACGCGCTGGGCATCGCGATGGCGGGCGACTATGTTTATGTTGGAGGCAAGGATCCCAGTCATTCTGATGGGTGGATGCAGGTGATCGATGTAAGTGAGCCACTCACGCCGACGCTCGCGGGGGCATATACCGCGCTGAAAGGGACGTATGATGTCGCGGTGATGGACGGTCATGTATGTCTCGCGGATTATGTTGGCGGGCTACATGTGCTAGATGTGGGCGCGCCGGACGCGCCAACGGAAGTGGGCGCGTATCTGCCCCCCACTGAAGCTAGAGAGTTGACGCTGGCAGATGATTACGTTTATGTCGCTGATAGAGAGGCGGGACTGAAGATAGTGGACATCAGCGATCCCGCGCTGCCTGCTGCAATGGGAGCTTGCGCTACGTCGGAGATCGCCGCGAGCGTCGCGGTGTCGGGGAGTTACGCTTACGTCGAGGGATACAGTGGGCATTACGATACTTGGCTGCGCGTGATCGACGTGAGCGCGGCGAATGCACCGACCGTGACCGCGTTTCTGGATATTCCCGGGGGGCTTACGCATGGCGAGAATTCGGGAATAGCGGTGGAGGGGCATCATGCCTATCTCACAGTACTTTTCAACGGCGTGCGCGCGGTGGAGGTGAGTGATCCGCTCTCTCCGACTCTCGCGGGATACTATCCCCATCCGGATGATGGCAAGAGCTATGACCTGGCGGCACAGGGGAATTACATTTACGTCGCGACCAGAAATACGGGATTGCGCGTCGTGGATGTGACTGACCCCACCGCGCCGGTGGAAGTGGGCGCGTGCGGCGGTAGGAATCTGGCTACCAGCGTAGTTGTGTCGGGTACCTACGCCTATGTCGCCAATACCGGCTCCTACGGTGAGGGATTGCAGATTATCGATGTGAGTGAGCCTATCACTCCCACCGAAGTGGGTTTTTACGCTACTTGGGATGATGTTAGTGATGTCGCGGTGGCGGGGAAATACGCCGCTATCGTGGGTAATCTGGGAGGCGGGAGCGATGGGTTATCGGTGTTGGACGTGAGTGAGCCGATCACGCCGGTGCAGGTGGCGAGCTACTATCCCTTCTTGACGAACATCAACGCGGTGGCGATGGCGAATGAGTATATCTACGTCGCCGATGGCGGCGCGGGGTTGTATATCCTGAAAGTTGTAGAAACCGAACCGACGCCCACACCCACCGCGACTGAGACGAATACTCCGACATCGACCGCGACCGATACACCGACTGCCACGCCCACCGCGACCGCGACCGATACCCCCACAGCTACGCCCACGCCAACTCCATTGAGCTATCTTGGCTTGACCGATTATCGCGGTTTAGCTTCCAATGATGTTGGTACGGAATTATTCTTGGGGCGCGTGGTCAAAGAGGTGGATGAGTGGAGCAG
>CAZSIG010000588.1:0-2945 GCA_964606195.1 uncultured Anaerolineales bacterium | reverse complement strand
TAGCCAATCATTGAAAGTCATATTTTTTAGACGGCAAAAGTTATATCAAAAACTCTGCGCTCTCTGCGTGCTCGGCGGTAAAAAATACCCCGAAGTTGCGTAAGTCCTATTTGAGAAAGTCCTAGTAGGTGCCCCTTGATGAGTGCGGCTACTGCACACCGCGCCATTCTTGACAAACCCTCTGCCGTCCTACTTGTTGGGGCGGTGTCGTAGCGCAGGCTAAAGCCTGCGGCTACTTTATCCCACAGCGCTATCGACCTGCGCTTGAATCGTCGCGAAATCTTTCCCCTTCGGCATCACGAAGATGCACGCGCCGCCGCTGCGCTCTGCCCATAGTTCGCCCAGAGCGCGCTTCTCCCTGTTTTCGGGATTATCCCATCTATCCGCGCCTTTATACTCGACGACGAGGTACTTGTCGTTCTCCAGCGCGCAGACGAAATCGGGATAAAATTTATCGGTAGAGGTCTGCAACCAAAAGGCATAATTGGGTTTACGCGTCAGGTTGCGCACCCAAAACCTGATTTGCGGCAAAGTGTCTATGAAAACCGCGCAGTCGAACTCCTCGGTGGAATCGAACGCGCCGATGCGCGGATAGTAGTGCTTATCGAAACTATAGCTACCCTCGTAGAGCCTGTTGTACGGATAACCCAGCGGGTCACGCGGAAACGAGAAGCACAATTCGGGCGAGACCTTCACCTCCGCTTGTTCTGTGAATAACAATTGGCGGTACGCCGCGTGGCGGCTGGCGGCGCGGTGTTCGTCAATCTTGCGCGCCACCGCCTTCATCAGGCGGTACTTATCGTAAACGAGCTGGTCTACAGTGAAGTCGCGTTCGGCGATTAAGAAGCGCACTAAATTGGTCAAGAATATTCCCGTGTCGGTAGGGTCAATGTCGGGGTGCGGAATCTTGCGGTCTAGCCAATGCACCAACTGCGCCTCCGTCCAGCCCGCCTGCACATCGCGAAACGCCATCTGGTCTTGCAGATGCGATAAAAACCGCGTCTCGATTTTCCCCTCCTCCGTGACCGCGATCTCCGCCTGCTGCCCCGCGCCCTGCCGCGCCGCGTATTCGCTCTCCGATAGCTGCGCGGTGCATTGCGCCAGGCTCCACTCGTGGTCGAGAATGTGCTGTTCCTCGAACTGCTCCCACAAATTGCCCTGTTCCGCCGCGATCTTGATTGCCAACATCGGGACATCGAACGGCTCGCCCCGTTCGGCTGGGGTACGGTAATCTATGTCCGACAGCCGCTGCGATTCTTGATAAGCCTGTGCGATGGCGGCTTTGTCCTCCGGCGTGACCGCGTAACCCTCTAACGCGGCGCGTTCTTGCACGCTCATCGCCCCGCGAAAGGTCATGGTATTCTCGGCATAGTTGAAAATGACCTTCGTTTCCAATTCGGGGGGTAAGGTGTAAGCCGCGAGCTGTTCGGAGATAGTCACCGTGACCGCGCCGAATAACGCGTCGAGATAGCTCAATCCCAACTGCCGCTGTTTCGTCGGAGATTGAATGATCAAATCCTCCGCCTCCTGCCGCTCGAAGCCGTTTTGAATCAGCGCGCCGGTCATGGATCCCAATACCTGCGCGAAATCGGACGACGCGGCGTAGGCATAAGCTATGTTCAGGTCGGCGCGCGTCTTTTTGCGCGCATCGGGCAGCCGCAGCACGCGCCCGATAATCTGCTCAATCGCGGTGGGTGATTTCAACTGTGCCAGAGAACAGAGCACGTAGGCGAAGGGGCAGTCCCACCCTTCGCGCAGCTTTTGGATGGTGATGACGAAGCGCACCGGACAATCGCGCGCCGCTAAATCGACACCCTCAAGTTCGTCCACACTGCCGGTCGAAATCGCGACTTCCGCTTCGGGAACGCGAAAATCATCGATCAGGCATTGCTTGAGCACGTCATACGTCAGGGTATCGCGCGACTTGCTTCTGGCTTGTGCCTGAATTAACATGAGGGGGCGAATGTAATCGCCGGTGTCGCGATATTCCGCCCGCGCGGTCTCTTGCAGGTGATTGAGGCAGCGAATCGCCTCTGAGAGCAGTTCCTTCCAATTCGCCCGCGTCTCCAGGCGAATCGGCAGCTTAATCATCTCCTCGTTATACAACTCCGCGGCGGAGACGGTGTGTAGCACGTTGCTGGGGTTTTGTTTGGTGGCGGGAGTCGCGGTGAATTCCACCAGGCAAGAGGGATTGAACCGCGCCAGCGTCTCGAAGGATAGCTCGGTACGCGCGTTGTGCGCCTCGTCCACAATCAGAATAGGGCGATGCAGGCAGAGCAGGTTAGCCAGCGTCTCCTGCGGGCTGCCATTCGCGTACGTTTCCATTTTAGTCAGAATCTCCGGGGGCACATGCTCGAAGTGCTCCATCAGCGCGCCGCTCGGTTGGTAGACTTTTAGCCCTTCGGTATCCTCGCGGCGAAACGCCTGCATGGTGGAGACAATGATCGTCGTGGCGGTGTTCAGCGTGGCGCGGTTCAGGTATAGGGCGTCGGTCACATCCATGACCGCCACCGCGCCCAGCGTCGCGTCGAGTGCCTGGCGGTAGGGATGCCGTTGGTCTCGCAGCGCGTTCAAGGTCTGCTCGCGTATGGTGTTGGAGGGGACGAGCCACAAGACTACGGCGCGGTCGGTGTGCAGCACCTCATCTTTGGCGATGCTGACCGCGTGGCAGGCGACGAGCGTTTTGCCCCCGCCCGTCGGAATGCGAATACAGACGTAGGGCAACCCGCGCAGGTTTTCTACGGGGTGATATGGAATTCCGTACCCGAATTCGCGCAAGGTGGTCTGATAGAACGCGACGTTCGCGTCGTCGCATTGGTTACACAGCTCAAAATATGCGCGCAGCTTATTCAGCGCGGCGCGTTGGTATTCTTTGAGTTGGAGCATAGTCTGTTTTACCTTTCGATTGTTCTGTTATGCCCGAATCTGCCCCTCACCCTAACCCT
>CAZSIG010000587.1:0-2953 GCA_964606195.1 uncultured Anaerolineales bacterium | reverse complement strand
CCTACGGCAAATCCACAACTGTCACCACCGCGCGCCCCTCTGGCAGCACCTCCCCCGCCGCGTCGCGCACGGGCAGCCGCTCCCACGTCTGCGGATCGTATAACCCCACCGCGAGCGTATACTCCCCCGCGGAGACATTCGCCAAATCCAAGACATATTCGTCGATGATATATTCCCCGCGCACCCAACTCGTCGTCGGGCGCGTGCCGTTGGCGGGCACACTGTCGCGCTGCGCGGCGATCTCGCCCGCCTCGTCCAGCAGGTGCACGAACGCGGTATACGACCTGTCCATTTCCGCCAGCACATGCCAGTATAGCGTCAACTCTATATTTGTATCAATTTGCACGTTATACCCCGCCAACTCCGCCGCGTCACCGAAGCGAAACTGCGCGGCGTTTTTCGGTGTGGGTTTATCGAAATCATGCTCTCCCGCGTTGACGTGGATTGTGGTGATATCCAGATGATCTCGAGCGAACAATCGCCGGGCGCGGTGCATATCGACAAACTCATCACTATCAGCCGCGCGCAACCGCAGGCGTAGAGTGTACTCCCCGTCCAGCAGGTTCGCGGGGACGAGCAGGCGATACTGATCCTTTACCAAATCGCCCGCGTGCCAGGCGCGATTTTGCAGCGGATATTCCTCACTGCGGCGCACCTCGCCCGCGCCATCCACGATCTGCCATATCGCGGCGAGTTCTCGCGTCGGCGTGGTGACGGCGCGGTAATACGCGGCGAGATGTAGAAAATCGCCCGCGTCTATCGTGTCCGTGACGAGGTCGTAACCTAGAAGATCGACTTCGTTCGCGTGCACTTCAACGGGGTGTTGAATAGCCAAATCCTCAACGGTCAGCGCGGCGGGGCGCGTGACCTGCACATCATGCAGCGCGATCTCGGTGCCGAGTAACTCGTTTTCAACATCGTACACCTCTAAAACCGCGCCGCTCTCTTGATGCGTGACCACCATCTTCAAGTGATAAACTCCGGGCGGCGTGCCGGGGTCAATGTGCAGCTCTTCCTCAATCATGTTGATGCGATCGGCGAACCAGTGCGAGGTGGGGTGCAACCCGCCGTAGGGCATGCCGTTGTTACGTCCCCACTGTATCCCCGCGTCGTCGACCAGATACAGCTTGATGAAGTAATCTTCGGAGAGTTGGTGCAGCGGTTGCCAGTAGAATTGCAGATAATATGGCTCATCGGGTTGCGCGGTTTCGGTGCGGCGATCGTAGCCGTACAGCCGCAGCACGTCCCCAAAGGTGACGTTTAGTTCATGTTGCAGCGGTGGCAGTTCGTAGTAATGCCCTTTGCCGGGCAGGAAACAGGAGACGTGCATCACCATGCTGAGGGCGTTGATCGGTTTCCAGTTGACCTTGAGCATGTGCCCATCCGCCCATTTTTTGACCAGCCGATTCGGATCGGTGAAGCCGGTATGCGCGTAGACGATCCAAATACGTTCGTACTGCTGCGCGAGTTGCTCCATCACCGGATAGACACATTCGGGATGGGGGCAGTTATAAGGCGGCAAGCCCACCCAAGGCACCTCGGGGCCATGATAGTAATGCTCGAAAAGCTGGAAGACCGTCGCGGAGTTCAACACGATGGCGTCACCCGGACGAACGCGCTCGGAAAGGTATTCGCCCCACGCGCGGTGATTGTCGCGGTCGTAACGTGGGTTATACAGGAAATCACGCGCGGCGAATTGCCACGCGATGGCGATGAACACCAACGCCGCGCCGACCAGCAGCGGCGAGACGCGGTGCAGATGTCCCAAGCTCCACGCCAATAACAAATAGTACGCGGGAGTTATGACGATCAGATAACGACTGCTCAGGTAAATCGGGCGCAAGATCGAGATGGTGAGCAGCGCGAAAATCGGAACGAAAAAGTAGAGCAACAAAAAAGAGATGGTAAGTAGAGTGCGTTTGGAGAGGCGATTTACCACCAGAGATAGCGCGGTGCCGATACTCAACACCGTCAGATAGCCCACGCGATAAGGGATAACCTCGCGGCGTTTGATCGGCGTGCCGAGACTGACCGAATCGATCATGTCGCGCAGGATGCGCGAGAGCGGCACGAAGGTCAGCCCCGTCGCGTCTCTGCCGATACCCCAATCGCGAAAATGCTTGAATATAATCGCCAATGGCGGGATAAGGATAATAATGACCGCGACCGCGCCGCCGATGAGCAGCCAGCGCGGTATGGAGAGCGTGGTGCGTCGCCGCGCTTTCCACATTATCACCAACCCGATGATGCCCAGCTCGAAACCGAGAATGAGAAAGCCGAAGAATTGCGTGTACAGCATCGCGATCGTGCTGAGTAAATAGACAAATATGCAAATGCGCAAATCGGCAAAGGGGTGCCTGAATAAATTTACCGGACTGCCGATTTGCCGATTTGCCGATTTGTTGGTTTGTATTTTGGAGAGGCTGTAAACTGACAGTAGGCTAAGAAATAGAACCAGACTGTAGGGACGCGCCTCTTGGGAATACCAAATATAAAAGGGCGAAATAGCCCCTAATAGCGCGGCGAAAATGCCGATCGATGCCCCGCGCACTTGTGCGGCGCGGGCGACGCGCCTGCCCGCCGCGTATAACAGCGGGACAGTCAGCACGCCGAAGAACGCGGAGGGGTATCGCAATACGAAGTCGCTCTCGCCCGCGAGCTTGATGGCGAAATGCAGAAACAAAAAATACAAAGGCGGATGCAGGTCGCGCCCGACCACATTCACGGGCAAGATTATTTTATTCGACAGGATGAACGGAATATCCTTGAGGGCGCGGTAGAGGCTCAGGCTCTCGTCCCACCATAGGCTCTCGCGGTCTATATCGTAAATGCGAATAGCGAACGCGCCCCAGATGATGAGGAGAAGTAATGAGTAACGAGTGATGAGTAATAGTTTTTTTCGATTCATCGTTTTATTAAGGCGTGCAAGTTCTCTAGTAGGGCAGGTTTCCAA
>CAZSIG010000586.1:0-2963 GCA_964606195.1 uncultured Anaerolineales bacterium | reverse complement strand
GCGCCCGAGGCGGTGCAGATCGTCCTCGCCCAGGCGAGCGGCGGTCTGGAAATCGAGTTCGATCTGGTACAACGGCTACTGCGCTCCGGAGACGTGGCGGTGGATCACGACCTGGTGCGCCGCGTGCGCGGGTTGTTCGCCCCGCTCCGCCACCGCCCGCATCTAGAGCAAGCCCTGGCGGACCTGGATTTGCTGATCAGTCGCCCCGCGCCGCCGCCGCCTGATCCTGACCCGGAACATCCCTGGAGCGCGGCGCAGTGGCTTGAGTGGGCGACACAGCACTATTTGCCGTATCGTTTTTGGCTGGAGGAGGTGGGACAGTTGACCGGCGCGGTGGCGGATTTCGCCGCGGCCTACGCGGAGTGGCTCTATGCGCATTATCCCGCCCTGCGATTGAGTGCCCCCCAGATGATCTACCAAGCCTTGCCGGCGCTGAAAGCGCGGTTGCAAGATGCGGCGCCGGTGCTGGTGCTGCTCATCGATAACTTCAACGCCAAGTTCTATCCCGATTTTCAACGATATATGCGCCAAGAGG
The DNA here is from genome assembly GCA_964606195.1 of uncultured Anaerolineales bacterium. GTDB lineage: Bacteria > Chloroflexota > Anaerolineae > CAZSIG01 > CAZSIG01 > CAZSIG01. Next base: position 2,428 of record CAZSIG010000586.1, on the reverse strand, counting down.
GATATTATTCCGAAGAGACCAGCTATTATCTATCCATGTTACCCTCGTGTACCGCGGTTAGTAAGAAATGCTTGTTCGTCGGGCAGCCGGAGCCCTTCACGGGGACCGCGTACCAAAAACCGGTGCAGGAGACGTGGACCCAGGCGCTGTCGGGGCGGCGCGTGTTGTATCTAGCCCACGTCGGCGAACTGCGCGCCGTCCAAAGCCGCGAGCATGATGTGTACTTTCTGAACTATTTGGCGCTGGACAAGGTGCTGCATCAGGATGAGGAACACTTCGGCTTATCGCACGCGCAATCAGCCCGCAGTTACCTCCGCGCCATCGCCCGCGACGTGCGCGCCTTCGGAGAACGGATCGGTGCGGCGCGCGATTTAGGGGTCATCGTACTCTCAGATCACGGCTCGACGCGTATTCCGGCGGACGCGCCGAACCTGATTGATCCGCAGTTCTTTGCCGGCCGGGTGCAAGACAAACATCACCGCTACGTGACTATCAGCGATAGGGAGCTCCAACAACTGCCCCGCAACATCCAATACCAATGTTACGTCTTTGCCCGGGAACGCTTCGGATTGCCGCAGAATTATCTGGTGGCCAAGGCGCACTACCGCTTTCTGCCGACGACGCGCAGTACGTACATTCATGGTGGCTTGACCCCCGAGGAGACCCTGGTGCCGGTCGCGGTATTCACCCCCATCACCGTAGCACCCAAACCGCTGTTCGGGCGCCTGCTGCGTAATGAGTTCTACTATGGGCGCAAGACCGAGCTTAGCTTGGAGTTAGTGAACGCCAATAACTACGCCTGTGAACAGGTGCAGGTCGCGGTGCTGAATCCGAACGTTGATGCCCTGGGCGCGGAGTTAGCTACGCTGGCGCCGCTGAGCCAGGGGGTGGTCAACCTGACCGGGCGATTTAAGGCGGCGCAGGGCGAGATCACCGCGCTGCATCTGCGCGTGACCTACGATTTTTTGGGGCACCGCCAGCACCAAGAGCTTACGTGCGCGGTCGTGATGAAAAAGGTCATGGAACACGCCTTTGATCTGGATGATTTATTCTAGGAGTAGGCTTAATGGAGACATTTGAGGAGAAAGCCCTGGACTATTACGGGGCAGTGGTGATTAACAAGCATTTGATTCACGAGGCGGGCTTTGGCTCCCGCGCCATTCCGACCTACGTGGGGGAGTGGATCCTCTCCGCGTACGCGGAGGATGGCGACCTGACCGCCCAAAGCCGGGAAAAGATCGCGGCATTCTTGACCAAGTTCCTGCCGACCAAGGGGCAAAAAGACGAGATCAAGAATCGCCTGCTGAAGATGGAGCCGGTGCGGCTGCTGGATGATTACAGCGTGCGCGTGAACCTGAAAACCGGCGAACGCAACCTGCATATCCCGCTGTTGGACATCACCGACGCCCGCGTCGGGGGCAACATCGTCGATCATAACGAATTGCTAGTGGCCAGCGGCGTGTGGGGCATCGGGGAGCTATTCTACATCCCGCCCGAATCGCGGCGCGACCGCGGAGAAGTTTGGTTGCGGGAGTTTCGCCCCTTTCAGGTGAGCAGCCTAGATTACGATTACTTCTGCGATTGTCGCCAGTACTTCGAGTTGGCGGAGTGGCTCGATTTACTGGTCTCCAGTATGGGCTTTAACCCGCGACCGTTATCGTTGCGCCAGAAGATGTTGCTGATCACCCGCATCGTGCCGGTGGCGCACCCGCGCGTCAATCTGGTGGAGTTGGCGCCCAAGGGGACGGGCAAATCGTTCGTGTATGACAATCTCTCGCGCTACGCCCGCGTCATCGGCGGGGGCAAGATCACGCCCGCGGTGCTGTTCCACAACCTGGCGACGCATACCCCCGGCCTGATTACGCGCTACGACGTCATCGTGCTGGACGAGGTGCAGAGCATTCGCGGCGACAGCGCGGGGGAGTTGGTGGCGGGGCTGAAGGTGTACCTGGAGGCTGGGCGCTACAGTCGCGGCAGTACGATGGGGACGGCGGAGGCCAGCTTCGTCATGTTAGGTAATATCACGCTGGACGAAAACAAACAACCGATTTATCAGGAGGAGGGGCTGTTTCGCGAAATCCCCAACTTCCTGCGCGAGACCGCGTTCATCGATCGCATTCACGGGCTGGTCGCCGGGTGGGAGCTGGGACGAGTCACTAAGGACACTCCGTCGGTCAGCCTGGGGTTCAAGGGCGATTTCTTCTCCGAGGTGTTGCACGTCATGCGCCGCGCCGCGCAGTATGGGGAGTACGTCTCGCAGAATATGGTGCTGGTCAACTGCAACGACCTGCGCGACCGTAAGGCGATCACGCGTCTGGCTACGGGGTACCTCAAGCTGCTGTTTCCCGATATGAAGCCTACCGCTGAACAGTTCAAGGAGTTCTGCGTCAAGCCCGCGGTGGAACTGCGCCAGCGGGTGCGGGATGAG
>CAZSIG010000585.1:0-2967 GCA_964606195.1 uncultured Anaerolineales bacterium | reverse complement strand
TGAAGAAAGGAGAGAACGACAATGACAGAACAGAAAACTCGTTATACCGTTATCGGCGCGGGGCATGGGGGCAAAGCGATGGCGGCGCATTTGGGCGCGCTCGGCTTCCCCACCACGCTCTACAACCGCACCCCTGAAAACGTCGCCGCGATAAAGGCTCTCGGCGGTATCAATCTTGAGGGAGACGAGGTGATAGACCGCCACGTCTTCGGCGCGCTGCGGCGAGTCACCTCGGACATCGCGAAGGCGGTCGCAGATGCAGAGGTGATTATGGTCGTCGTGCCCGCGTCTGCCCATCGTGACATCGCCAATATCACCGCGCCACATCTGCGTGATGACCAAATCATCATACTGCATCCGGGACGCACCGGCGGCGCGCTGGAATTCGACAGGGTACTGCGCGATAACGAATGTACGGCTGATGTAACTATCGCGGAGGCACAGACGCTTATCTATGCCTGCCGCTCCGACGGCCCCGCCCAGTCGCGCATCTTTCGCATCAAGAACGCGGTGCCGCTCGCCGCGCTGCCCGCCACGCGCACGGCGCGCGTTTTAGAGAAGATTCGCCCGGCGTATCCTCAATTCATCGAAGCTCCCGACGTACTACATGTCAGCATGAATAACATCGGCGCGATATTCCACCCCGCGCTCACGCTGCTCAACGCGGGACGCATTGAATCGACCGGCGGCAACTTTCAATTCTACATCGACGGCGTGACCCCGTCGGTCGGGCGCGTGTTAGAGAATCTCGACCGCGAGCGCGTCACCGTCGCCTCCGCGCTGGGGATTCGCGCCATCACCGCGCGCGAGTGGCTGCAGATGGCTTACGACGCGCAGGGGGAAAATCTGCACGAGGCGATACACAACAATCGCGGCTACTACGGCATCAACGCGCCCCCCACGCTCAACCACCGCTACATCACCGAAGATGTGCCGATGAGCCTCGTGCCCATCAGCCGCACCGGGCAACTCTACGGCGTAACCACGCGGGCGATAGATGCGATTGTGCAATTGGCGTGTATCGTCAATCGCACTGATTATTGGCGGCGCGGTCGTACTCCTGAGAAGCTAGGCTTGGGTAATTTCAGTATCGGAGAGCTACGCGCTTTTGTGTTGGAGGGAATTTTGCCATAGTAGGCGCACCCTTAATGGGTGCGGTGAACACAGTAGGCGCACCCTTGACGGGTGCGGTGAACACAGTAGGCGCACCCTTGATGGGTACGGTTAATGGAGGTGGAGTGACATGAACGAGAAAAAGGATTTAACCATAGTGGGCGGCGCGCTGGGCGAGTGCGTCCACGTCGCGGGCGTCCTCAATTTTTTGACGCTGGCGGAGGCGGAGGGGTATCGCGTGGAGTTTACGGGGCCCGCCACCCCGCCGGAGGAGTTCATCAAAACCGCGCAGCGCGAGGGCGCGGACATCCTCGCGGTCAGCTATCGGCTCTCCCCCGACAATTCGCGGTCGCTGCTGCGCCAACTGCGCGAGATGTGCAGTGCCGCGGGGTTGGGCGATCAACGGTTCGTGTTCGGTGGTACCCCGCCCGTCGTCGCGGTGGCGCGCGAACTAGATTGGTTCGAAGCCGCGTTCAGCGGCGAGGAGCCGCCGGAGGCGATTATCGCCTATCTGCGCGGGCAGACTTGGAGCGAGATGTCCGCCGCGGATTACCCCGCCGAGTTGATCCCGCGTATTCACTGGAAATCGCCCTATCCGGTGCTGCGGCATCACTTCGGCTTGCCCGGAGAGACGATAGACACGACGGTGCGCGGCGTCGAACGAATTGCCGAAGCACAGGTGCTCGATGTCGTCTCGTTGGGCGTAGACCAGGACGCGCAGGAGAATTTCTTTCATCCCGAACGACAGGATGCGCGGTGCAAGGGCGCGGGCGGCGTGCCGGTGCGCACCGCAGATGACTTCGCGCGCCTCTACGCGGCAACGCGGCGCGGCAATTACCCCCTCATGCGTTCCTATTCCGGCACTGATGATTTGCTAGATTATGCCGAAGTCCTGCGGCGCATGATTCGCAATGCGTGGTGCGCCACATCATTGTTCTGGTTCAACGCGGTGGATGGACGCGGCCCCCTGTCGCTGCGTGAGAGCATTCGCGACCATATAGCGTTGATGCGCTGGCACGGCGAGCGCGATGTGCCGGTGGAGGGGAACGAGCCGCATCATTGGGAGCTGCGCGACGCGCACGACGCGGTGCCGGTGGCAGTGGCGTATATCTATGCCCACGTCGCCCGCGCCAACGGGGTGCGCGATTACATCGCTACGTACATGTTCGAGTCGCCGCCGCATCTCAGCAATCGGATGGATTTAGCCAAGCAGCTTGCTAAAATCGAACTCGCGGAATCGCTCGCCGCGCCCGGTTTTCGCGTCTGGCGGCAGACGCGCACGGGGCTGATGAGCTATCCGGTAGACTCAATCGCGGCGAATGCGCACCTGGCAACTTCTGTCTATCTACAGATGGCGCTGCGTCCCCACATCATTCATGTGGTCGGAAGCTGCGAGGCAGACCACGCCGCGACGCCGGAGGAGGTGGTCAAGAGTTGTCGCATGGCGCGGCGCGCCATCGAGAATGCACTGCGCGGCGCGCCCGATATGACCGCCGACCCCGAAGTGCAGGAGCGTAAGGAACATCTCAAACGTGAGGCGCGAGTTATCATTGAGGCGATTAAGCGACTGGGGCGCATTATCCACCCCACCGCGCCCGCCGATTCCGACCCGCTGCTCGATGTGGAGACGCTGGCGCAGGCGGTGGAGGCGGGGCTGCTCGACGCGCCGCATCTCTACAACAATCCCCGCGCCTGCGGCAAGGTGCGAACGCGCGCGGTGAACGGTGCGATAGAAGCGATAGATGGCGCGAAACAGGTACTCGATGAGAAGACGCGCGTGACGCGAATTTTGGAGGGGTTGAAGAATCCGCTGGCGGTGACCGCGCAGACGGTGTAAGTCCGAAGCTATTGGAG
>CAZSIG010000584.1:1350-2970 GCA_964606195.1 uncultured Anaerolineales bacterium | reverse complement strand
GATTGGGATGCCACCGCGCCGCACGCGCTGTATCTCCCCATCGGCACGACTGTCGATTTTTGCCATCCCGAGGCGTTGGTGTACATCGACGGCGAACCGTATGCCTCCTGTGACCGCTATCATCGTGAGATATTGCTGCCACCGCGCACTCTCGATGGCAAAACTCACCAGCTCGCGCTCCACGGTTGGGCGGGCGCGCTGCGGGAGAGCAATCCTCCCAGACTATTGATGGGCGAATACGCTTTGGTGGAGATTGACCAGCCGACACGCGATTTCGTCACCCTAGCCCGCGTCGCGTTGGAGACTGCCGATAATCTGAATGAGCACGAACCGGCGCGCGCCAATCTGTATACCGCGCTGGACGAATCCTTCAAGCTACTCGACACGCGCGAGCCGTTTGGTGACGCGTTTTACGCCAGCGTTCCCGAAGCGTACGCGGCGCTGAGAACCGGCGTCGTCCAAGCCGGAACGCCGCTCGACGTGAGCATCATCGCCACGGGACACGCGCATCTCGATATCGCCTGGCTCTGGACACTGAAGCAAGCCAGACACAAAGCCGCGCGCACCTTCCACAACGTCTTGCGCTTGATGGAACAATATCCCGAATTTCACTTCACCCAGAGCCAGCCGCAGCTATACGATTTCGCGCGGCAGGATTATCCCGAAGTATTTGAAATCATCAAGCGGCGCGTACGCGAGGGACGATGGGAGCCTATCGGCGGTACGTGGGTAGAAACTGATTGCAACATCACCGGCGCGGAGTCATTGGCGCGGCAATTTCTTCTGGGACGCACCTTCTTCCGCCAGCACTTTGGCGCGGGCGCGGAATCGCCCGTTCTATGGCTGCCCGATGTGTTTAGTTTTTCTTGGAACTTGCCCCAATTGGCAAAAGAGGCGGGGTTGCGCTATTTCTTCACCATCAAACTAAGCTGGAACCAGTATAACCGCTTACCCTATGACACCTTTTGGTGGCGCGGTTTGGACGGGACGCGCATCCTCACCCATTTCGGCACTACGCGCCCGCGCGGCGGTTACTATAGCACCTACAGTTCCACCGCCTCGCCGGAACAGACGCTGGAGACTTGGGATAACATTCAGCAAAAAGGTCTGGGAGACGCGAGCGCGCCGATACTCCTTATGGCTTTCGGCCACGGTGACGGCGGCGGCGGACCCACTCGCGAGATGCTGGAGAACATTCGCGAGATGACGAACTTCCCCGCGCTGCCGCGCGTCCGCTGCGGCACAGTTAAAGAATTTTTTCACGAACTAGATGCTCGTTTTGGAGACCATTTGCCAACGTGGAATGGGGAACTATATTTGGAGACGCATCGCGGCACATATACCACGCAGAGTCGCAACAAACGCCTCAATCGTAAGAGCGAATTCCTCTTGCACGACGCGGAGTTTTTGGCAACGTTCGCCACCACGCTTGACGCCGATTATGTTTATCCTTATGATGAACTACACCGCGCTTGGAAACTCGTCTGCCTCAACCAATTCCACGACATCATCCCCGGCAGCAGCATCGGCGCGGTTTACGAGGAATCGCAGCGGCAGTACGCGGAGGTGCGCGAAATTGGCGAGAAGATACGCGACGCCGCTCTAGCGACGATTGCCGCG
>CAZSIG010000584.1:0-1250 GCA_964606195.1 uncultured Anaerolineales bacterium | reverse complement strand
GAATATAAAAGCGAACTTATCTGTTCGCCTTGTGAATTGGAGAACGATTGCCTGCGCGTGGAATTGAACGACGCGGGGGACATCACGCGCATCTACGATAAAATCAACGACCGCGAAGTGCTGTCCGCTGGCGCGGTTGCCAACCAATTTCAGGCTTTTGAAGATCGCCCCATCAACCCGGACGCGTGGGATATAGATATTTTCTACGATGACAAAATGTGGTTGGCGAAACCAGCGGAATCGGTGCGTGTGGTGGAGCGCGGTCCGCTGCGCGCCGCGGTGGAGATAAGAAGGCGCGTCCTGAACAGCGAGTATACCCAGCGCATCTCGTTGGCATACAACAGCCCGCGCCTCGATTTCGATACTACAATACAATGGCGCGAACGGCATATCTTGCTCAAGGTCGCTTTTCCGGTGGACGTACTCGCGCCCTACGCGACTTACGAGATACAATGGGGCAATATTCAGCGCCCGACGCACCGCAACACCAGTTGGGATTGGGCGCGGTTCGAAAGCTGTGCACAGAAGTGGGTAGATCTAAGCGAGGGAGACTACGGCGTCAGCTTGCTGAACGATTGTAAATATGGACACGACATTCGCGATAATGTCATACGGCTGAGCCTGCTGCGCGGCACGACCAACCCTGATCCACGAGCCGATTTGGGCGAACACCGTTTCGCTTACAGCCTATTCCCCCACGCGGGCAGTTGGGACGAGCGCACCGTCGCGGCAGCTTATGCCCTAAATGACCCGCATATCATCTGGCGTGCTTCGCATGAAACCGCGCTGCTTACACAACGGCCATCATCTTTCATCAGTGTAGATGCTCCCAACGTGATAATTGAGACGGTCAAGCGCGCCGAAGATGGGCAAGGCATAATTGTGCGATTGTACGAGAGCCAGCGCCGGCGCGGCAAAGTGACGCTCACCACCGCGTTTCCATTGGCAACAGCCTGGCGCGCTAATCTGCTCGAAGAGAATCAAGAACAGCTTGATTGCGCGGGTAATCGCGTGACGGTATATGTCAAGCCGTACCAGATAATTACTCTGAGATTGTTGGCTGATGGCACAATAAACATTATATCGATTTATTTGACCGCGCCATTAACCGAACGCAGATAACGCAGATTGGCCTGATTTACGCAGATTTGGGGCATGTGCCGCGCTTTTGATTAACCCAAAACATAAAAATCAGCGTAAATCAGTTAAATCAGGAAAATCTGCGTTCCATTAGCTACGCGCCAACAAAT
>CAZSIG010000583.1:0-2975 GCA_964606195.1 uncultured Anaerolineales bacterium | reverse complement strand
GAGACCGCCGACCACGCGCGGTTGCAGTTGCAACTGTCGTATAATTGGTATTTCGATGTGGACAAGGATGATGAAGAAGCCGCCGCGAGACTGTTTCAGGTGCCCGATTTCGTCGGCGACGCATGCAAGGCGGTGGCGTCGCGCGTGCGCGGCGCGGTAGCGGGCGTGAAGTTCGATGAATTTCACCGCAATTCGGCGAAGATTATCCGCACCGCAGTCTTCGGCGTGGACGAGAAGGGGCACGTGCGCGCGGATTTTCGCTTTTCGACAAATGGCTTGGTTATCACGAACATCGACATTCAATCGGTCGAGCCGGTGGATGAAGAGACGTTGAAGAGTTTGCAAAAATCGGTACAAATCGCCATTCAAATCACCACCGATGCGCAGGAAGCCGCGGCGCGGCACGACGCGGAGCGCATCGAGCAAGAGGCGAAGGCTAAACTAGAGAGACAGGCAATAATCGACCGCCGCGCCGCAGAGACGGAGCGCAAAAAGTTAATCGAGTTGGAGGCGGAGAACGCGGCGATTGAGGCGACCGGTGAGGCGACGGCGGAGGCTAAAGCGGTGGCAGAGGCGGAGCGCATTCGTGGCGACGCGGCGGTCAATCTGGCGCGGCAGGAGGCGGAAGCCAAGCGAATTGCGAACGAAGCGGAATTGGCGTACTTGAAGGCGCGGCAGGAGGCGGAGACGGCGCACCAGCAGGCACTCGACGCGTTGGAGATGGAGAAAGCGGAGCAGATGGCGGGAATCACTAGCGCGGAATTCAAGAAGAAGGTGGAGTCTATTGGCGCGGAGACGATTAAGGCGATGGCGCAGGCGGGTCCCGAATTGCAGGCGCGATTGTTAGAGTCTCTGGGGCTGCAAAGTGTGCTCTTTACCGATGGCAAATCGCCCATTAACCTGTTCGGCGCGGCGCGCGGTCTCATTGGCGGGGTGGGAATGTCCCCAGATGTGGCGTCAGGCGCGGAGAAGAAACGGCGCAAGGAGACTTGAGCCGTCGATAATGAAGAGGAATGGTCAGCGGAATCACATAGCTAGGGACAATTTTTACTGTAGAGAGCGTCCCCGCACGGAGATAAAAGATGGTCGCGGAGCTTCTTTGTAGGAAATAGTTTTGCTACTAATATACGCGGTCATACAGCGTCATTTAAAGTCATATTTTTCAGAAGGAAAACATTGTAGTCAAAACTCTGCGTTCTCCGCGCCCTCTGCGGTAAAAATACTCCGAAGTTGGGTAAATCCTATCGGCTTAATCCGCTGATTATTCATGTGACGTTCTCGCGATTGAAATGCCTGGTGAGCGCCAGGCTTTTTGACTTTTAAGACAGTTAGGATTAAACTTGGGAGAGTTGCGGGATGCCGCGAGAGTAGGAATTTTACTCACCGAAAGGAAACTCAGATGGCTGAAAAAGATTATTCTGTTAAATATCCGCGTAATCGGATTATGCGTGGTTTTTTGCGTCTGTTGGGGCGCGTGGTGTTTAACCTGCTCGCGCGCACTGCGATAACGGGGCGCGAGAATATTCCCAAAGAGGGGCCCCTGTTGATGGTGGGCAATCACGTCGCGGTGATGGAGGTCGCGTTGATGGTGGTATACTCACCGCGCCAGGTGGAAGTGGTGGGAGCGGGGGATATTCCGATAGAGCCGAGCTTCGCGCCGATTGTCAGGTCATTTGGATATATCCCGATTAAACGCGGTTCCATGGACCGCGGCGCGTTGACCAAAGCGTTAGGAGTGCTCAAGCAGGATGGCGTGGTGGGAGTTTTTCCCGAGGGGGGAATCTGGGATACGCAGATGAAACAGGCGCGCAGCGGCGTGGCTTGGCTCAGCTACCGCGCCAATGCGCCGATTTTACCGATTGGCTTCGGGGGCATGAAGGGCGCGGTGGACGCGATGGCGAAGTTCCAGTTTCCGCGTATGACGATGAATGTCGGGGAGTTGATACCTCCCGTCACGGTGGAGAAGGGCAAATCGCGTATGTACAGTCTGGAGTTAGCCGCCAACCGCATAATGGCGCGAGTGGAGGAGCTTATTCCGAATAAAGATGAGATGCGCCATCCCCTTATAATCGACGAGCGGTTTGATTTTGAGATTGTGGTACATGGCTTGAATGGCGACCAGGTGACTTATCCTGCCGAACTAGAACTTCGACACGCGGGCGCGTTGAGCAAATTCTTCTATCGCCCCATCTTACTGGATGCCTTCAGGCGCAACTTGAACTTGCCGGTGAGAGTTTTGGAACAGTTGCAAACTGCTCCCACTCCTGTTCAAATCAGTCGCGCTATTCAGGCGATTTTGGATTATTTAGAACGGGATAATCCCTATTTTTTGACTTATCGATTCGGCTATGAGGAGGGCACCGCGATGGAGGCGGGGCTGCGCGAGTTGCAGGAGGTAGCTAATTGGGCTGCCGCGTCGAATTTCACCTTGACAGTTAGACCGATTCGCCGTTACTGCCACCCGGACTACGCGGAGGAGATCGTTGAGTATAGTCCGGGCGCGGCTCATAAGATGTAAAAAATAAACATTATTGGAGATATTTTTTAACCACTAAGACCACGAAGGGCACTAAGGGATTCTATGACTGGTTATAAACACGTATGACGGCTGATGAAAATCATCTTAGTGTTTCTTCGTGTCCTTTGTGGTCGATTTATTTTTGATTAGATTCACTATTTATGGATTGGTTAACCGCGCTGTTATTTCTGCTAATCGTGCCATTGGGGCAAATTGTACAGGGAGTGAGTGGGTTCGGTGCCGCCATAGTCGCGGTATCCTCGCTGTCGCTTTTCCTACCACTGCGCGTTGTATCGCCGGTGATTATTGCTGTGAATGCGGTCGTCAATGTGCAGTTCGTTTGGCATAACCGCCAGCATTTGCGACTAAAACCGGTGCTGTTGATCGTGGCGGGTATATTCATCGGCGCGCCAATCGGCGCGAATTTACTAATAACCACCGCCGATGTACTGCTCAA
>CAZSIG010000582.1:0-2980 GCA_964606195.1 uncultured Anaerolineales bacterium | reverse complement strand
CTGTGTATGACAGATACAAAAAATCTTTCCCGTAAATCTCCGCGTTCTCTGCGTTTTCGGCGGTAAATTCCGACGCGGTTTGCGTAAGTCCTACCCTAAAGACGTGAGGAAGATACGAATTACTAAAAAAGCTCTTCGCGAGTGTTAATCTCGCGAAGAGCTTTTTTAGTACCCCTGGCAGGACTCGAACCTACGGCACAAGGTTTAGGAAACCTCTGCTCTTCCAACTGAGCTACAGGGGCTATTAAAAAAGTACCCCCGGCAGGACTCGAACCTGCAACGCACAGCTTCGAAGGCTGTCGCTCTATCCATTGAGCTACGGAGGCACAACTGACTGCCCATTATAGCATAGGGAGTACGCGGTGTCAAATCGCAGGAAGCAACAGTTGCCCGTCACCGCGCAGGTGATAGGCAACTCAAAATGTCTATTCGCGCTCGAATATGACCACTCAGTGCTTCTTTGTGTCCTTTGTGGTTGAAAACTACTCAGACGCGGTTGCTAAAATCTCTTGAATTTCCTGTTTCTTATTCGCGTCGAGCGGCTTGGGCTGATGTTCCTTGATAATCTCTTTGACGCGGGCGGTGAGCCGTTGCCCCATCGTAGTCGCGCCCGCCGCCACCCATTCCGGTCTGCGGTTGCGGTCTATCAGGCTGGGATACCAGAAATCGCGAAAGCGGCTCATCGTGCGGTCGGTGTTCAAGAAATGCCCACCGGGGCCAACGGTATGAAGCTCATCGAGCATGATGGTCTCATCGGTGACTTCGATGCCCTTTATCAGGTTATCAGCCAGCGCGACTAACTCATCGGTCAGCACAATCATCTCGAAGGAAGTGGTCAGCCCGCATTCCATGTACCCGACATCGTGAATCAAATTCGCGCCGCTGAGTTTCGCCATCAATACCGACAGCATCGCCTCGGCGGCGGCTTGCTCGTCCATCACCTTCGCGTCGGTACATCCCGCGTAGCCCCACGTCGGAATGCCGTACATGCGCCCTAACTGCGCGATAGCGGCTTTGGTGAGTTGGAATTCGGGCGAACCGTAGCAAATTTCGGCGGATTTCATGTCCATGTGATGCAATCCCGCGCCGAAGATGAAGGGGGCGCCCGGATTTTTCATCTGATGCACTACGATGCTGCTCATTATCTCCGCTAATACCATCGTCAACCCGCTCGCCATCGTGATGGGGCCGGTGCCGCCCATCAGCGGCGCGGGGGAGTGGACGACTGGCAGCTCGTATTCTGCCATGAGCAACAACTTGTCCACCGCGGTTTCCGACTGCTGCAACGGCGAACTAGGTTCGGAGTAGAGTAGAATGTGCTGCTGTTCGCGCAGTGCTTCGTGTCCCCCCACCGCCGCGGCGGTCATGTCAATGGCGCGTTGGCAACTCGCCTTGTCGTTCGTGACGAAAACGAGCGGCTTGGTGGTGTGTTCCAGCATCAGCGCCATTTGCGCGTCGTAGGTAATCGCGGGGTCGACATCCGCGGGGATGCCGATGGACATGACAAAGTGAATATTCGGCAGCGCGTCGCAGAGGTGATAGCCGTTGATGATGTCCTGTTTCGTGAACTTGCGATGCTCGCCCGTCTCGTAATCGAGGAAGTTCAAGCAGTCGGAGCCGGTGCCGAAGTTGACTTTGGTCCCCTCCAGAAATACCGCTGGCTCACCATCGCGGTCGCACATGATGACACGCTCGGGTACGGAAGCGATAGCCCCCTCCACCAAATGCGCGGGGAACTTGACCAGATTGCCATCGGAGATGAACGCGCCCGCGTCCTTGAGCATATCGAGTGCCTCTTGGTGGTAGAACCTGATGCCGGTGCGTCTGAGCACTTCCAATGCCGCCAAGTGTAAGTCCTGTAATTGACTATCCGAAAGAACCGCGAACTGTGGTGCTAAAAAAGCGAAAGAATTAGCCGTTTTCATTTGTGATTTTTTCTCCTTAATATTTAATTTTTTCAGCAGATTTAGCGAATTAAGCTGATTAAACCGCGCTCATTTGCATTCATACGCGGTCATACAAAATCAAAAACCCACTCCATTCACTTAATCCGCTGACTTTCTTGCTTTTCTTAGTGAACTCATTTACAAAACCGTTGCGGTTACTCATCATCAAGAGATGTTCAGCAGACGGTTCATGTACTCCATGTGATTTATCGCGGCGGCACGCGCTTGCTCTGTGTCATGCTCCGCGATGGCTTGCGCGATGGCGCGTTGATAGGGAATCGACTCCCGTTTCACCCCCGGTATCGCGACGAACCTGATGATAATCTCCGAGAATAGTTTGCGCGCTAGATGATAGAATTGTTCTAACAAGTCGTTGTGCGCGGCTTTGGCTACCGCCAAATGAAACTCCAAATCTGCCGCGATGAACGCCTCGTCATCATCGAGCGCGGCTTCTAGCGCATTCTGGGCTGCCCAGATGTGCTCGATGTCTTCATCAGTTGCCCGCGCCGCGGCAAACTCGGTTAATCCTACTTCGATTACCGTGCGCGCGTCGTAAATCATCTTGGCGTCTAAATCGCCCAGGCGACTTTTAATCGCCGCGGGGTGAATCAGCGTACTCAAAGCGTCTTCGCGTACCCAAGTGCCCTTGCCCGGACGCGATTCGACTAAACCGACCGCGGTGAGGGCTTGAATCGCCTCGTGAACGGTGGAGACGCCTACGTCGAAGCGCGTCGCCAATTCCTTGCGCGGGGGCAGATACTCGCCCGGCGCAATATCCCCCGCGAGTATCATCTCGCGAATCTCTTCGATAACGTCTTCTACCAATGTGCTTTTGTGAATTCGGGGACTCATAATGCAAATCTTTACTTGTGTTAAATATCAGATATTCTAAACTTTAGATATTATAACATGCTTTTCGCCGCATGTCAAATGGTTATAGAGCGTGTACAGCTTACGCAAAATAAAAATTGATTAACCGCAGAGAGTACAGAGGACGCGGAGTTTTGGTAAAGAAATAGTTTTGTAATCATCAT
>CAZSIG010000581.1:0-2984 GCA_964606195.1 uncultured Anaerolineales bacterium | reverse complement strand
CTGCGTTATCTGCGTTCGGTTAATGGCGCGGTCAAATAAATCGATATAATGTTTATTTACTACTCCGTGGTTCACCTTCTCGCGATCATATCGCGATACCAGTATCCACTATTCTTTATGATCCTCTTTTGAGTTTTGTAATCCACGTAAACGATGCCGAAGCGTTTGCTGTAACCGTGCGCCCATTCGAAATTATCTAGCAGTGACCAGACAAAATAGCCCTTTAACGGCACACCATCCTGCATGGCGCGGTGCGCGGCGAAGGTGTATTCTTGCAAAAACGCGATGCGTTCCTCATCATTTACAATGTTGTCCTGAAGCACGTCGGGAAAAGCCGCGCCATTCTCGGTGATGTAGACGGCGGGGGGATGATAATCGCGATGTACACGCATCAGCGTTTGATAAAACGCGTCGGAACATATCTCCCAGCCCATCTCGGTGTATCTCGCGCCCTCTGGCTCGTAAATAACCGCGTTTATAGGCGGGGTGTTATCCTGATGCTTGACGAGGTGCCGCGTGTAGAAGTTGACTCCCAAGAAGTCCAAATTCTTGGGCAAGTTGTGTAGTTCCTCCATGCCATTTTTAGGGAGATAGTCACCGAATATCTCCAGCATGTCTTTCGGATACTGTCCGCGAAATAGCGGATCGAGGAACCAGCGATTTAAGTAGCCATCGAAACGCCGCGCCGCGTCAATGTCAGCGTTTTTGTCCGTTGCTGGTTCGGAATGGGGAATATTGAGGGTAATGCCGACTTGGGGGGACGCGGCGCTGTAGGCGCGTATCGCTTCGTCCGCCGCGCCATGTGCCAACAATACGTGATGCGTAGCTCTGACTGCCGCTTTCAGATCGTGCAAGCCGGGCGCGTGTTCGCCGGTGAAATGACCCATGAATGTAAAGACCCAAGGCTCGTTGAAGGTGATCCAGTGCTGTACGCGATCTCCGAGACGCTTGACGACTGCGACCGCGTAGTCGGTGAAATATCCTATCAGGTCGCGATTAACCCAGCCCCCTTTATCTTGTAACACTTGGGGAAGGTCCCAATGGTACAGCGTGATGAATGGCTTGATACCTTTGTTCAGCAGCGCGTCTACTAAATTATCGTAAAAATCTAGTCCTCGCGCATTGATTTTGCCGAACCCTTGAGGTAAGACGCGAGGCCAGGCGATGCTGAAACGGTAGGCTTCCAGATTTAGCTGCGCCATCAACTCCACATCGGCGCGCCAGCGATGATAATGATCGCTGGCTACATCTCCAGTATGTCCCTCGTAAGTTTTACCGGGAATATGGCTGAAGGTATCCCAAATAGAAGTCCCGCGACCTTCTTCGCGAGTGCCACCTTCGATTTGATAAGCCGCGGTTGCCGCGCCGAGTAGGAAATCGCGCGGGAAGATGGGGAAATCAAACTGGCTCATACTTTTCACTCCTTTGTGATCGATTTAAGAAGGAAGAGAAGTTTTTTCCTCCTCAGCATCCTCGGTTGCTGTATCTTTCACATTCTGAGTTTCTGAAGCTGTTTTCTCCTGTTCGGGCGCCTCTTCCTTTTCTATCGCATCGTTCGGTTCTTCTGGCGCGGGTTCTTCTGATTCGATTATTCCCAGTTGACTAAGTGGCTCTTTGTTCTTTTGTATGAATTTATTCAGGTTCTCTTCAGCTTTCACCACTTGTGCTGCTAGATCGCGCAACTGATCCGGTGGCAAGCTGGCTCCTTTTCCTTCGCGAAAAGTATCAATCGCTTTATCCAACTCGCCCTTGATTTGATTAAATTTACGTTCGGTTTGCAACCCTTTGGTTGAAACAGACATTGCCACTACCGCGATGTAGAGTTTACCTTTATCCTGACGCGGTTCCTGATAACCCTCAATGACCAGATCAGAATTATCATTTTCTGAGGCGTGACCGCGCCGCCATTGTCTGTTAGTACATTCAATGTGATACTCGGTGCTACCGAACATCTTCATCCCCTTTGGAGAATTTCCAAAAGCGGGTTTGGCAGAAATCCTAAACGTCCACTTATTCTTTTTTTTATTGAATTGGACAGCTTTAGCCGGCCCTGTGATCATAACTTTTGCACCCATGTAGTATTCAATCCTTTCTGTTTTGTATTAAATAGGATTTACGCAACTTCGGTGTATTTTTACCGCCGAGGGCGCGGAGAGCGCAGAGTTTTCTGGACAAGTTTCTATCGCACCGCGAATATGACTTTTAATGCACGCTTATGATTAGGTATGACGAGCACAAAAAAATCTCTCCCGATACTCTTCGCGTCCGTCGTTTATCCCTGTGCGGGGACGCTCCCCGCGGTTAGTTATAGTGCGGTTTTGCGTAAGTTCTATTAAAAAAGAACGATGAACGAACTTAAATGACACTCTCAGGACAAGTTTGTAAAAGGACAATGAACACCGCGCCACCTCAAATGGCGCGGTGCTCAAGAACCCGTGTCTGATGCTATATTGTACCATAAACTCTTGAAAATGCCAAGCCTTTCGTAAGTTACGTACTAAGATATTTTGAAGGAAACTTCGGGTGCTTGTCCGGTGACCTCTTCATGCAAAGCGTCAATATCTGCCGCGCAGTTGCTGATCCATATGATAAAACCTGCATCTATCAAGGCATCGGCGCGAGTTTCAAATTCGCTGACCGGTACTCCCGGGGCTTTACCCTGCCATTCCCCTAGTGCCCCAAGCCAATTTTGTAGCGCTTGTTGCTCCATGCCTGTCACACCGCGTTCTAGTTCTTTCTTAGTTTCTTCAATCCATTGTTCTACTACCGCCATTTTTGAACCCCCTTTCAAACCGCGTATTGATAATAGACTTAGGCGATAATCGCGTTATGATAATTTTAGCATATTCGCGCGAATTGACAAAAATTGCATAAGCGAGCGACCATAGAAAGTCAAAGAGCCAAGTTTTTATCCAAAAACTTGGCTCTCGTTGTTGATGATCTAGGACTTACGCAAAAACGCACTATAACTAACCGCAGAGAGC
>CAZSIG010000580.1:0-2989 GCA_964606195.1 uncultured Anaerolineales bacterium | reverse complement strand
ATTCGTGATTAAACCGGGTTGGTTTATTCGAAATCCAATAAAAATGAACCAGTGGCTTGGTCTCAAAAAATAACTTTATGTATGATATAACTAGAAAGGACAACGATGGCCACATCAAAGTTATCTATTCCATTGGAGGAAGTAACCTTTACGGTTGTAGATGTGGAAACGACTGGGCTGGAGCCGTTGATGGGTGACCGCGTGTGTGAGGTCGCATTGCTGCAAGGGCGCGGCGGTCGGGAGATTATGACATTTCAGAGCTTAATTGACCCACAGCG
Source organism: uncultured Anaerolineales bacterium (assembly GCA_964606195.1). GTDB lineage: Bacteria > Chloroflexota > Anaerolineae > CAZSIG01 > CAZSIG01 > CAZSIG01. The sequence goes on along the minus strand of CAZSIG010000580.1, from coordinate 2,711 downwards.
TCCGATTTCTCCCCGCGCCTTTCAGGTCAACCGAATTACCTATGAAATGTTAAGGGGCGCGCCGACCTTTTCAGAGATCGCGGAGCAGGTTTGGGATATAATTGACGGTTCAGTTTTGGTGGCACATAACGCGAAGTTCGATTTGAAGTTTTTGGTAATGGAAATGAACCTGGCATTGCGAAGTATGCCTGTAGTGCCGATAGTGGATACTATGTGGCTGGCGCGACAGTGTTATAGCTTCTCGCATAATAGTTTGGGAATAGTGGCGCGGTCACTCGGATTAGCAGTACATACGCAACACCGCGCGATGGCAGATGTCCGCTTGACCTGGAGCATATTACAGCGGTTCATCAACGATTTGCGGATTCAAAATGTTTATACATTGGGGGAATTGCTCAAAAAGCAGCGAAAGCGGATTAAGGTTCCGCGTGCTGCGAAACCACCAGTTCCCACAGAGTTGACCGACGCGGTGGCGCGACATCTGCCACTTAAGATGCGTTACGTCACGGCGCGAGGAGCAGAGACTACGCGCGTGATAGATCCATTGCATGTAGAGACGCGCAATGATAGTATATATTTGATCGCTAACTGCCGCCTGCGTGATGAACAGCGCACTTTTCGCGTAGATCGCATTGTAGACTTACAACTGCTGGATTAAAGCTTGAAATGATAGAAATAGAAGACATCACAAAAGTATATCAGATGGGCGATGTGCAAGTACACGCACTGCGCGGAGTATCGATGCGTATTCAGGCAGGGGAGTTGATTTCCATCATGGGACCTTCGGGGTCGGGCAAGTCCACGATGATGAATATATTGGGTTGTTTGGATCAACCGACAGCAGGTGCTTACCATTTAAACGGGCAAGACGTGAGTAAGATGAACGATGATCAACTGGCAGAGATCAGAAATAAGCGCATCGGTTTCGTGTTTCAATCTTTCAACTTGTTAGCGCGCACTTCCGCGTTGAAGAACGTGGAGCTGCCTTTGGTTTACGCGGGGGTTTCTAAGCGTAAAGATCACGCGATCGCCGCGTTACAAGCAGTCGGCTTAGGGGATCGCGTGAATCATCACCCAAATGAGCTATCCGGAGGGCAACGGCAGCGGGTAGCGATCGCGCGTGCATTGGTAAATCGCCCCAAGATCATTTTGGCGGATGAGCCAACAGGGAACCTGGATTCCAAATCCGGCGCGGAGATCATGGACATTTTCCAGCGGCTGAACAAAGAACAGGGGATTACCGTCATTTTCGTCACTCACGATGAATACATCGCGGAGCATACGCATCGCATACTTCGACTATATGATGGAATGTTGACAAGTGATGAAAAGGTGATGAAGCAACGTCGCGCGGAGAGAGGAGTAGTAACTGAAGAGATATGAAAATCTTGGAAAGCGTTCGTATCGCCTTTACCGCGTTGTCCGCGAACAAACTACGCTCCGCGCTGACGATGTTGGGAATTATCATCGGCGTGGGCGCGGTGATCACCTTGATGGGAATCGGTGAAGGGATTCAGGTGCTGGTCACAGAGGAGATTCAAGGGGTAGGTTCGAACTTGATTTTCGTCGTCCCCGGTAATCCCGAAAATAATCAATCTGGGCCACCCGGCGCGCGGTCTGCCCCCACTCTAACATTGGCTGATTCCTACGCGATCGCTGATGCGCGCAATGTACCCAGCGTGGTAGCGGTTGCTCCGGTCATCGCGACGGCAGCTCAAGTGATATACCGCGATGAGGATACGACAACTACAATTTACGGCATTACCCCTGAATATGCCAAGGTTCGCAACTTTTATCCGGCGTGGGGTGAATACATCTCACAAATAGATATAGATAGCAAGTCGCGTGTATGTGTCATCGGGCAAACGGTTATGGAAAACCTCTTCGATGAGGGAGAGTATCCTATAGGGCAGATGATCAAGGTGAATCGAGTCAATTACCGCGTTATAGGGGTATTGGAGGAAAAAGGTGGTTCCGGCTTCTCCGATGAAGACGATGTAGTGTTGATTCCGCTGAGCACCGCGCAGCGTTTTTTCCCTCAACGTACATTGTCAGGAGAACCCGCGGTCTCGGTGATTTTTTTGCAAGTGGCGAGTGAGGATTTGATGAACGAAGCCGCGGACCAAGTTACTGCGTTGCTGCGGCGGCGCCATCGTCTGGCGCTGGAGGATGATAACGATTTCACGGTGATTAATCAAGCTGACCTGTTAGCGGTGTTTCAACAATTGACTGGCGCGTTGACTCTGTTTTTAGGCGTGATCGCGGGCATTTCATTGTTGGTCGGCGGTATCGGCATTATGAATATCATGCTGGTATCGGTGACAGAGCGCACGCGCGAGATTGGTATACGCAAGGCAGTAGGGGCGAAACGGCGCGATATTTTGTTGCAATTTCTGGTCGAAGCGGTAGTGTTGAGCATGATCGGTGGCATGTTGGGAATCGGATTGGGGTTCATGGGGGCGCAGTTGATTGCGCGATTTAATCAGGACTTGGATCCGCGAGTCACCGCTTCGTCAATTCTCTTGGCGACTAGTTTCTCCGCCGCGGTGGGGCTGTTCTTCGGGATTTATCCCGCGACGCGGGCAGCTTCGTTAAATCCGATAGATGCTCTGCGGTATGAATAAGTTCTGACTGGGGTAGTGTAAATACATAGGACTTACGCAAGTTCAGAATAATTTCACCGCCGAGGGCGCGGAGCGCGCAGAGTTTTC
>CAZSIG010000579.1:0-2991 GCA_964606195.1 uncultured Anaerolineales bacterium | reverse complement strand
TTCTTCGCGGCGCGGTTACTTGTGATTTACTATTCCGCGTGATATAATTGCGTCATTATGCACTTGTCTAACGCCAACAAAATCTTGCTTCTGATATTCATTATCCTACTCGCGTTCGCGCTGCGCCTGTATCACCTCGACTACCAGAGCTTCTGGAGCGATGAGGGCATCAGCGTATTACGCGCCCAGCAAAGCGTCCCGGAAATCATCGAGACGCTCCCCGCCGATCATGTGCCGCTTTACTTTATCGCGCTGCACTACTGGATACCGCTGACCGGCGAGAGCGACTTCGCGCTACGCCTCTTCTCGGTGCTCGCCAGCATGTTGGTTATCCCTTTCATCTATCGCTTAGGCAAGGAACTGTTCAATTCTCCGACGGGGCTGATCGCCGCGCTCATCACCGCCATCAATCCGTTCCAGATTTACTACGCGCAGGAGACGCGCATGTACGCGCAGGGTATCACCTTCACCCTCGCGGCGGTTTGCTTTCTGACGCTCGCCTTCAAGAAAAATCGCCTGCGCGATTGGGTGGGCTACGCGCTCTTCACCACCTTGAGTCTTTACACGCACTATTACACCGTGCTCATCCCCTTCGCGATGGTGATATTTTATTTCAGCAAATACCTGCTAAATCTCGCAACCGAACCCTTCCCGCGTCCTTCATTCTCCTCCTTCATGCGCTCGCTATTGCCCATCCTTCACACCCGTTTTGTATACGTACACCTCATCATCGCGGTGCTCTATGCCGCGTGGCTGCCTTTCATCTTACGCCTCCTGCAACATACCGGCTGGCGTACGCCGGGTAATCCGCTGAAAATACCGTTCAGTTGTTTCATCGCCTACAGCGCGGGCTATGCCATTCCACCAGAGGCGCGGTACTGGGTAGTAATCGGTTTCGGACTACTCCTCGCGCTCGGAATTTTTCTTATAGTCAAGCACCTCTCATTGGAAAATCCCGAATCCCTGTTAGTTATTTTTTATCTATTCGTCCCTATTGGCACCGTCGTCGCGATCTTCCTATTTCGCAAACCCGATTTTCACCCGCGCTATCTCAGCGTCGTCACTCCTGCCTACTACCTCATTTTGGCGTATAGCATCGCCGCGCCGCTGTACGCCGTGTGGCGTACGCCGCGCCCCGAAATACTCAAAATACTGCCGCCACTGAGCTATCTCCTAGCCGCGACCTCGTACTTAATCACCTTTGCCGCGCTGATATTATACATCTATTACTCTGACAGCCCATATTCCAAACCCGATTTCAAAGACGTGGCGCGACACATCGAAGCGCATACGCGTCCGGGCGATGGCATCCTTGCCGATGGTCCCGACCCCGAAAAAGTGTTTTTGCGCTACTACGATGGCGCGCTGCCCACCTACGATTCGCGGTGGATCGAACAGCGCAACGCTGAAGATGTTGACGCCTATCTAAGTGACCTGCTCGAAAAACACACGCGGCTTTGGGTTATCCTGTATTTTCACCAACCCGCCGCGTTCGAGCACTGGCTCAGCCAAAACGCGTATATAGCCTATCACGATTGGTTTCACGGCATTCGCTTATATCTCTACTCCGCGCCACAGCCTGATGCCCCGAAGCGAGAACTAGAGATAGGCGCGCAGCGCGCCAACCTCGATAGCCCGATAGAACTTGCCAAAGCGGAATATCACCCCGCGCCGGTGCCTTCGGGCAAGGTCGTCAACCTCGCGCTCTACTGGCGCGCGGTGCAGCCGGTTGCCGGAGACTACAAGGTTTCCGCGCGCTTGACCGACGCGGCGGGACATGTCTATCGCCAACACGACCGCCGCCCGCTCGACGGTTTTTACAATACTTCGGAGTGGCAAGCGGGCGAGATCATCACCGACCACTACGGGCTGCTTTTGCCGACGGGGACTCCACCGAGTGAATATTGGGTAGAGATAAAGATGTACGATCCCGTCGACTGGCGCGCCATCGTCGAGACGCGATTGGGACCAATTGAAGTGACCGTCTCCCTGTGGGATCCCGCGAAACCGCCCGATATTCAGTATCCGCACCACATCTCGTTTAACGATCGCGTGATCTTGTACGGCTACGATCTGCCGGGAGATACGGTACGCGCGGGGGATACTTTGCCCATAACTTTGCTGTGGCGCGTGCTATCCTGTGAGCTGCGCCGCGACGAGGGGGAATGTAATTATCAATTTCAATTATGGCTGGAAAATAAAGGGGGAGACCGCGTCGCGGAGCTGGCGGTTGATGTCTCTAAACTGACCGGCAAGCTGGTGCGGGATTACTTTAACCTGTCGGTGAGTTCCGCGGTAGAGAGTGGGAAATGTCGTTTGTGGCTCGATGTGATTGATGTGGATACGGGCGAATCGCTATTCGGCGCGCCGACGGTGTTGACTACGCTCGAAGTAGTGAGTCGCGAGCATATCTATGAGGAGCCGACCAGCGCCACGCCGCTGACGGCGCGCATAGGTAAGGCGGTAGAACTGCGCGGGTACGCGGTGCATGGTTTGTACGAATATAACAAAGCGGCGTTCGTTCCCGGTGATACAATCGAACTGACGTTGTATTGGAAATGCCGCGCCGCGATGGATGAGCGGTACAAGGTTTTTGTACATCTGTTGGATGAGCAGGGACAGATACAGGGACAGCACGACAGCGAGCCGGGCAACGGCGGCTTGCCGACGAACAGTTGGGTAAAAGATGAGATTTTGACCGACATACATGAGGTGCCGATCAAGGATGCCGCGCCGCCGGGCACATATAGCTTCGCGGTGGGGATGTACGACGGCGAGACCGGCGAGCGTCTGCCCGCGTATGATGCGACGGGGGCGCGGCTGCCGGATGATAGAATAATATTGGGGAAAATAGCTGTTGAAAAATAGCAAATCTGCAAATGGGCAAATTTGCAAATGCGCAAACGCGCGATATTACTTGTTCATGCGTTGATTTGCATAAGGAGTTTCATGTTACCGCAGAGACGCAGAGAACGCGGAGTTTTTTCACAG
>CAZSIG010000578.1:0-2991 GCA_964606195.1 uncultured Anaerolineales bacterium | reverse complement strand
CTGATGATCTCTATGACCGCCTCGGGAATCATCGTTATAGCCTCGTCGATATTCGGAGGTTCTTCACAAAAGATGGCGATATCCGGGCGTTTGAGCGAACCATCGCGAAACCGCACGTAGGTATCTGCCAGATGAAAGCACACGCATCCACTATTATCGTCAGACCGCGCACGAATGCTGGTTTGAATGCGGTACACTGCCTTTTGATGCCGCGCGCAAGGACTAGCTTCCCATATTGGCAAGCCCCTGATCAATTCTAGCCGCACCCCCACCGCGTCGGCTGCCAATAACTTAGCCATATCCACTTTCGGCTTACTGATGACGCCTGTAGGTGACAGCGCGCCCTCGTTATCTTCCCTGCCTAAAAAGCCGACTGCCGTTTCATTTTGCATCTTCTTCCTCCACCATCCGCTTCAATTCATACAACTTCGTCAGCGCCTCTAGCGGAGACAACTCATCCACGCGCAATTCCTTGAGCGTCTCTATGGCTGGAGATGGCTCCGTATCGAAGAAAGAGGTCTGCTGTGCCGAGAATAACTTACGCACGCGGCGTTTTTGCTCCTTAACCGCTTCCATGTTTTCCAGTTCGTCCAAAATCTCCGCGGCGCGGTCTATTACTGCTTTGGGTATCCCTGCTAGTCTGGCGACATGAACTCCATAAGATTTATCCGCGCCGCCCGGAATGATCTGGTGTAGGAAAATAACCTGATCTCCCTCTTCCATCACCGCGACGTTGTAGTTGCGCACGTGTGGTAGATATTTTTGCAACTCCACCAGCTCGTGATAGTGCGTGGCGAACATCGTCTTCGCGCCCAGTTGTGGGCTATTGTGAATATATTCCACGACCGCGCGGGCAATCGCCATGCCGTCATAAGTGCTGGTGCCGCGTCCGATCTCATCGAGGATGATCAGGCTGCGCGGCGTGCTGTTGTGCAGCACGTTCGCCGTCTCCACCATCTCTACCATGAACGTAGACTGCCCCGCGCCGATTTCGTCTTGTGCCCCAATACGGGTGAAGATGCGATCCACGATGCCGATGGTGGCGCGGTCGGCGGGAACGAACGAGCCGATTTGTGCCATCAATATAATCAGCGCGGACTGCTTGATGTAGACCGATTTCCCGCTCATGTTCGGTCCCGTGATAATCAGAATTCGCTCATCCTCGGCGAAACGGACGCTGTTCGGCGTGAACGGAACTTCGCGCTGCGTGACCTCCACCATTGGGTGTCGCGCGGCGACGATATTTATATCATAATCGTCGGTTAGAGTAGGACGAATGTAATTGCGCTGCGCCGCGACCTCCGCCAGCGTGACGTATACGTCTAGTTCGGCGACCTTGCGCGCCGTCTCCAACAATCGCGCCGCGAAATCGCTGACCTGAACGCAAACTTGGCGAAAGAGTTGGGTTTCTAAGTCCTGCTGCCGTTCCTCCGCGTTCAAGATTTGCGCCTCGTATTCCTTTAGCTCCGGAGTGATATACCGCTCCGCGTTGACCAGCGTTTGTTTGCGAACATATTCCTCGGGTACCAATTGGGTGTTGACTTTGGTAACCTCTATGTAATAGCCGAAAACCTTGTTGAATCCCACTTTTAGCGACTTGATGCCGGTGCGTTTACGCTCCGTCTTCTCCAGATTCGCCACCCATTGCTTCGCCTTTTGCGCCATGAGGTTGATATTATCCAACTCTGTAGAGAATCCCGCCGCGATTACGCCTCCCGCGTTGAGCGTCGCCGGCGGCTCTTCGGTGATCGCGTCTTGTATCAGATTTATCACCTCTTCACATGGATTTAGTTCTCCTAGTATTGGCAGAGAGGGGGAATTGTGCGTAGAGGCGTGTAGCGTTCGCAGTTCAGCGACGACCGCGAGACTTTTGCGCAGGCTGACCAGATCGCGCGGCAAGGCGATCTGTTGTACGACGCGATTGGTAAGCCGTTCGATGTCATTTATGTTTTTGAGTAGCGAGACAAGCTCTTCGCGCAGGAGAGTTTCGCTGTAGAATGCCTCAACCGCGTCGAGGCGTTTCTCCAGACGCGCCCGATTTAACAGCGGCTGCGTGACGCGTTGGCGCAACATTCGACTGCCCATCGGTGTGTGTGTCTTGTCTAGTATGTCTAAGAGAGAACCTTTGGCGGTGCGCTCGCGCGTGATTTCCGTCAGTTCTAGGTTGCGTATAGTCGTCGCGTCGAGGGACATATATTCGGTTGTAGAGTAAGTGTTCAAGTGCGTCAATTGTGGCAGCGCGCCCTTCTGCGTTTCTGTGAGATACTGAACGATTGCCCCCGCGGCGCAAATGGCGGCGGGCTTTCCCGCGCACCCGAACCCATCGAGTGTGGATACTTTGAAATGGTCGAGCAAGGCTTGCCGCGCGGTGTCCAGGTCGAAATGCCATGCCGCGTATTCGGTGAGCGATAATTCATTAGGCGTTTCGAGGGAAAGGGGCATATTTGGGGGTGATAGACACTCGACAGGATTGAGGCGATAGAGTTCCTCAGCCAAGCCGCGTTGTATATCCGTGTCCGATATTTCGGTCGTAGCGAACTCTCCGGTGGTGATGTCTACGTAGGATACTCCGGCGCGGTTTTCGTCCAAGAAGAGCGCGGCGAGATAGTTGTTCTGTTTCGCATTCAGCAGGCTCGCTTCAGTGACGGTGCCCGGCGTCACCACCCTCACCACATCGCGCGGCATCAATCCCTTGACCGGCGCGGCGGTCATTTGTTCGCATATCGCGACCTTGTGCCCGGCTTGTATCAGTTTGGCGATATAGCCTTCCGCCGCGTGATACGGCACTCCCGCCAGTGGAACGCGTTTTCCCTTACCGATTGGGCGAGAGGTCAGCGCGATGTCGCATATTTGGGCGACTAGCTCCGCGTCGTCGTCGAAGGTCTCATAGAAATCTCCAAGACGGAAGAAGAGGATGATATCAGGATATTGCTTTTTGATTTGTAGATATTGTCTACGAACTGGTGTAGCCATGAGAATGTAGCAGTACTT
>CAZSIG010000577.1:0-2991 GCA_964606195.1 uncultured Anaerolineales bacterium | reverse complement strand
ATTGTTTATGGAAACAAAATCAAAAATCTTGTTAGTAGATGACGAAATAGCCATCACCTCTAATCTTGCCCCCTTCCTAGGACGCGCGGGCTTCATCGTAGAGGTAGCCGCCGACGGTGAAGGTGCGTTGGATAAAGCGTCCGGGTTCGCCCCCGACCTGATTATCCTCGACGTGTTGATGCCCAAGCTGGATGGACGCGAGGTCCTCCGCCGCCTGCGCCGGGCCGGGAACTGGACGCCGGTGATTCTGCTCACCCAGGTGGGCGAGGCGTCCGAGCGTGCCATGGCGCTGGAGGAGGGCGCGGACGACTATCTCAACAAACCGTTCGCCCCCCACGAACTGGTGGCGCGGATTCGCGCCGTGCTGCGCCGCGCCAAGCCCGGTAAGCCCTCTCTCGCCGCCGCGCCGCGATTAACCTGCGGAGACTTAACGTTAAATCGCCAATCGCGCCGCGCCTACGTCCGGGCAAAAGAGGTGAGCGTCACGCCCAAGGCGATGCTGCTGTTGGAATACCTGATGACGCATCCCGACGAACTCCTCTCTCGCGACCGCTTGCTGGACACGGTCTGGGGCTGGGACTATCCGACGGGGACGCGGACGGTCGACACGCGCATCGCGGAACTGCGGCGCGTGCTGGGAGACGACCCCGCCGATCCGCGCTATATTGAAACGGTGCCGGGGCAGGGCTACCGCTTCGTGGGTATGGTGGAGGGCGCGTGATGATCACAAAATGGAATTGGCTCGCCGCCCTGGCGCCCGCCCTCGTAGGCACAGCGGCGCGGGTGCTGACCGCCGGCGGCATCCTGGATAACCCGCTCGTCTACCTCCGCGCCGATGTCGGGACGTTGGCGATGTTGACAGGAATTGTACTTTCCGGCCTGGCAGCAGTGTATCTAGCTCTCAGTGCACGCGCCGCGCGGCGCTATCACGCCGGCGTCGCGCAGGCCCAGGCCGGCGCGGCGGAAGATCGCCGCCGCTTTTTGCGCCGCCTGGACCACGAATTAAAAAATCCCCTGACCGCGATTCGCGCGGGCCTGGCCAACCTGGCGGAAACGACCTCCGCAGTGGCGCGGCGAGAAGCCCTGATCAGTGTGGAAGCACAAACATTGCGCCTCAGCCGCCTGGCCGCAGACCTGCGCAAACTGGCAGAGCTGGAGACGCGTTCCCTGGAACGCACGCCGGTGAACCTGGCAGAACTGCTGCAAGAGGTTCTGGAAGTAGCTCAGGAACGCCCCGAAGCGGAACGGCGACGGTTGGCCCTGACCGTACCACAAGCCCCCTGGCCGCTGCCGCTGGTGAACGGTGACCAGGATTTGCTGTTTTTAGCGGTGCATAACCTGGTGGACAACGCCCTCAAGTTCACCGCGTTGGGGGATACGGTGGAGATACGCGCCTTCGAGGACAGCGCGCACGTGGTTGTCCAGATAGCGGATACGGGGCCGGGCATCCCCGAAGAGGAGACGCCTCACGTCTGGGAGGAACTCTATCGTGGCCAGGAGGCGCGAGGGGTGCCGGGGAGTGGTCTGGGATTGGCGTTGGTACAGGCTATCGCGGAGCGGCATGACGGACAGGTCAACGTGCGTAGCCGCGCCGGGCAGGGCACGGTGTTCACGATGCGGTTACCGGCGGGTGATGTTACCGAACGGTAACACACTTTTTCAGAACTGTGACGCGGTGGTGATATCCTCGTAACAATGATGCGTTAGAATAAGAACAGGATGAGGGAGAGATAAGCCCTCACAGAAAAACGCTTATTTTAACGAAGAAGGAGGATTTTAGAATGTGTGTCAAGTTTCACAAAATCAGTAGCATCCTGTTGTTAATCGCAGTACTGTGGGGATTAACTGCCTGCGGGACGTTCGAGATAGGTTTCGAGGAACCGCCGCCCCTGGAGCAGCCCGCCGGAGATGTCGCCCAGATGGTGACCGTTGAACCGGTGGTGAAGGCCACCGCGCAGGTGCCCGAAGATAACGCGAGTGCCCGCGAGACCGTGGAGCCGCCAGACATGGCAAACGAACTCCAGCCGCCTAATCTCATCAACCAAACCTTCGCCAACGGGATAACGTTGCGCGGCTTCGAACTGACCGAGACACACGACAGCTTGCAATTATTCTGGCAGGTCGCGCTCGCGCCCACGGACGACTATACTATCTTCGTCCATCTGTTTGATGATCAAGGCAATCTCCGGGCCCAGATCGACAGTCCATACCCCACCAGTGAGTGGAAAACTGGAGACACTGTCCTCACAGAACATCCCTTGGGCGATCTATCCCTGTCTCCAGGCGAATATTCCCTTAAAGTGGGCCTCTACGATTCGGATACGGGTAGGCGGCTGACGGTGGGGGACACGGAGGTCGCTTTCGGCACATTGAAGGTACACTCGGAATTTGTAGCTCCCGCTGCTGAAATAAATATCGCGGAATTGTTGGCAAGTCCGATGTACAACACCGCGGTTGCTGTCACGGGCGAAGTGGGGATGCTGGGCGAGATGCTCTGCCCCTGCTTCAGCTTGACTTCAGGGAGAGCAACCATCCAGGTGTGGTACGACCTGATGGTGGAAGACGATGGTACTTCATGGCCCGCACTGAACGTAGAAGGACTGCAGAACGGCGACCGCGTCACTGTCACCGGAGAACTGCGCGCCAGCGAGGGGACGCAGCCTAGCACAACCCTCTGGGCCAAGTCTATCGTCATTGGAGAAACGGCCGAGCAGGTCCCCGCCATATCTTCAACCATAGAGACGGTGGACGAAACCTGGGTGGAATACACAAATCATAACCTGGGATTTTCCATCAAGTTCCCACATACTATGATACACTTCATGGGGGGCTGTAACTGGAACGAGGAGCAGCAGTCATATCGTCCCAAGATGGGCTATGTACCGGTGAAGGTCTTTGAGGATGGGAATACCGTCTATATCAGCAGTGACTATTATTACGAGTTGGACGGTGAGCGAAAAGAGACCAGCGCGGATGGCGGGACGCGGTCGT
>CAZSIG010000576.1:0-2994 GCA_964606195.1 uncultured Anaerolineales bacterium | reverse complement strand
TATTAGGGAACAACTCTAATAGACATTATTCATCGTTAATCTCCGCGCTCTCTGCGACTCTGCGGTAAAATAACTTTTTCTACCGAAGTGTATCACATCGTATCCACCGCGCCTGTTTTCTAATATTTCTCTAATACTTCTCTAGTACTTTTCTAATGTTTACTTGCTATAATTTAAGCAGTGATTGGGTGATAAGGTTTCGCGCCAACACACAACAAGATTACGCCCAATCGCGGGGAAATGCGAAATATGACAGAATGGAGGAGATAAAGCGTGGTGAAAGAAGAACTGAATGAGGAAGTCATCGAAGAACAAGAAATAGATACCGCGCAGGAAGCAACAGAAGTTGAAGAAGAGGCTCTGGAGAAAGATGAAACAACCGCGTTGCGCGAGGAACTGGAACGGCAAAAACGACGCGCCAAAGAGAATTTGGCGGGGTGGCAGCGCGCACAAGCCGATTTCTCCAACTACAAGCGGCGGCAGCAGCAGGAAATGGAGAATATACGACAGCTTGGTAATGAGCAATTGTTGATGAAATTACTGCCACTGGCTGATGATTTCGAACGCGCTTTCACGACGCTGCCCTACAGCCTGCGAGAGTTGAGCTGGATAGAAGGAATCTGGCTAGTTGGACGCAGATTGCTGGCAATATTTGAACAAGAAGGGATACAACCGATTGAGACCAACGACGCGGAGTTTGATCCGCGATGGCACGAGGCAGTTATCCATGAGGAGACCACCGAGTACGAAGATGGGCAAATCATGGAGGAGTTTCAGCGGGGATACCGCATTAGAGACCGCGTGCTCAGACCCGCTTTAGTAAAGGTCGCGAAGGCGGCAACTGTAGAGGAAAAAGAAGACGAACCGCCGGAAACGGAGATAACCCTAAGCGTCGCGGAGGATGAGACAACTGCTGAAGAATCGCAAATGGAGAAAACAGCCAGTGATTTGGATAACGATTCAGACGATAAAGAAGAGGTGACTTAAGAGCCTGCCTCCGACGCGAAAAATGTGAGAGGTTAAGGAATTAAATTACAGAAACTAAGTATTTAAGGAGTGAAGATTATGGCAAAGATAATAGGAATTGATTTAGGTACTACTAATTCATGTGCCGCAGTGATTGAAGGTGGTGAGCCGACCGTTATACCAAGTTCAGAAGGGGGGCGTCTATTCCCCTCCGTAGTCGCGATCAATCCCAAAACAGGGGAACGAATGACCGGGCAGGTGGCGCGGCGGCAAGCGGTCACTAACCCAGAGAACACTATTTTCTCGATCAAGCGGTTTATGGGGCGCAAGTTCGACGATGCAGAAGTGCAGCACGCCCGCGAGTTGGTGCCCTATAAAGTAAGTAAGGCTGCCAATGGCGATGTGCGCGTGACTATGCACGGCAAGGAATACTCACCGCCTGAGATTTCGGCGATGATCTTGCAGAAGATCAAACAAGACGCGGAGCAGTATTTGGGCGAGATCATCACGCAGGCGGTCATCACCGTCCCCGCGTACTTCAATGACTCCCAGCGGCAGGCGACTAAGGACGCGGGCAAGATCGCTGGTTTGGAGGTGCTACGCATCATCAACGAACCTACCGCGTCGTCGCTGGCGTATGGCATGGATAAGAAGACCGACGAGACTATCGCGGTGTACGACCTCGGTGGCGGTACGTTCGACATCTCGATTTTGGACGTAGGTGAAGGGGTATTCGAGGTTAAGTCCACGAACGGTGACACCTTCCTCGGCGGTGATGATTTCGACCAGCGGATCATCGCCTGGATCGCGGAGGAGTTCAAGAAAGAACAAGGCATTGACCTGCGCCAAGATCGCATGGCGCTCCAGCGGCTGAAAGAGGCGGCGGAGAAGGCGAAGATTGAGTTGTCCACCGTGATGCAGACGGAGATCAATCTGCCGTTTATCACCGCGGATGCTTCGGGCCCCAAACACTTGGTTATGACCCTGACGCGGGCGAAGCTGGAACAATTGGTGGGCGATCTGATCGATCGGTCTATTGGTCCCTGCGAGCGCGCGTTGGAAGACGCGAACTTAAAGCCCGGAGACATCGACGAGGTAGTTTTGGTCGGTGGAATGACTCGTATGCCCGCGGTGCGCGAGGCAGTGAAGAACTTCTTCGGCAAGGAACCGCACAAAGGTGTCAACCCGGATGAGGTTGTAGGAGTAGGCGCGGCGATTCAAGCCGGCGTGCTCAAGGGCGAAGTCCGCGATGTGCTGTTACTCGACGTAACTCCGCTGACTTTGGGTATTGAGACTTTGGGCGGTGTGGCGACGCCGTTGATCGAGCGCAACACCACTATTCCGGCGGAGAAGGCGCAGATATTCTCCACCGCCGCGGATGGACAAACGAGTGTGGAGATTCACGTGGTACAGGGTGAACGGCCGATGGCAGCCGACAATAAGACTTTGGGGCGATTCATCTTAGATGGTATTCCACCCGCGCCGCGAGGTATTCCGCAAATCGAGGTGAAATTCGACATCGACGCGGATGGTATTCTCAACGTCAGCGCGACCGACAAGGCAACAAACCGCGAGCAGAAGATCAGAATAGAGGCGTCGAGCGGCTTGAGCAAGGAAGAGATCGATCAGATGGTGAAAGAGGCAGAGCAATACAGCTCGGAAGATCAAAAACGCCGCGATGAGGTGGAAGCTCGCAATATGGCAGATACAGTTATCTATCAAGCACAGAAGACGCTGACCGATTTAGGCGAAAAAGTGCCCGGTGATGTCAAGTCTGATATTGAAAGCAAAATCTCCAATTTACAGTCGCTGGTACAAGGCAAAGACATCGCGGCAATCAAACAAGCTACCGAGGAACTCAGTACGGCTATGCAGCAGATCGGCGCGACGATGTACGAACAACCCGGCGAAGGCGCGGCTGGCGCGGAGCCAGGTGCCGGACCAACCCCACCACCGCCCGGCGGAGAACAAGAGCCAGAAACTGGCGGCGATTCTGACACCGTCGAGGGTGAATTCCGCGAAGTATAA
>CAZSIG010000575.1:0-2995 GCA_964606195.1 uncultured Anaerolineales bacterium | reverse complement strand
TGAAATTATTCTGAACTTGCGTAAGTTCTATATAGTAAGCTGTTGGCGCAAAGAAGTCACGAAACTCAAATATATTCCAGTGCCTCTGATTAATTGTAACCAATAAAGGAATTGTTGTCAATGAGAATTTTGTACTAAATTTCTAAAAAGTAGTATTACTCAAGCGGGTTTATTATACCACCACATAGGCTAAAGAGCAAAAGGGGGAAACGTTTGGTTTAGGTTTTTTTCAATGGAATCATACGGCTCTGCCACAACGTTGGCAGACTTTCTTCCCTGGTTGCAGTTGGGCACCGCAGGAGACACAATACCGCGGCGCGGCGCGCACGCGCGCTTGTCCACAGTTGGTACAAAACTGGCTACCGGGCGCCATCACCGCGCCACACGCGGGGCAGAATTCTGCCTCATACGCGTCGTGGTGGCGCAATGAGAATTTTTGCGGCTGCGGCAACGGTGGCTTGCCCATAGCCGCACGCAATTCGGCGATCTCAGCGCGTAGCTGGACGATGCGTTGTTGAATTCTGTCATCTTCACCTAATTCGCGCCATTGATGTTTTTTGAACGCGAGTTCGGTAACTAGACGCAAGAATCGGTTCAGTTTTCGTTGCCATGCCCATCCTTCATGTCGTAAAGTGTATATGTTTTCTATCATGCGACGCCAGTAAGACATCGCCAAGGCGTACTCTTCTACAGATAGAGTGCTTCCAATCTCCTCGCGGAGTTCGTGTTGAATCCATTGCCGTTCTCGATGCCAAGCTAAGAACGCGACAATCAATACTAGAAATATGCCTCCCCAGTCAGCGATTAGGATCAGAAGTAAGCTTCCACAGCAAAAGCTGGTGGATAACACGATAAATAGATTGTGCACCGCGTGAAAGAAGATAGCCGCGCCAAATCCCCAAATAGGAAAAAACCACCTCCGCCAAAGCACACGCGTTTGGCGCGCATATCCTAATCCCATACCTACCAAGCTGGAGAAAAACGCGTGGTTCATGCCAAATAACAACGCGCGCACTACTACTACCAGACTCCACTGCTGCCAGCCCCCCGCGACGAAACTATTGACGAAGTAAAAGATGTTTTCGGTCATGCCGAAGCCGAAGCCAACCAACGCGCCATAAATGATACCATCAAGCACATCTTCAAATTCGTAACGGAATACGCCGTACAACAGCAATAGCGCCACGCCTTTGAGACTTTCTTCGACTATGGGCGCAATCGCGCTGGCTCCCAATACATCGATGACGACGCGGTAATCTGGTACCTGGGTTTCAAAACCTGCTAGAACCGCTGCCGGTAATCCAAAGATTACCTCCGCGATGAAAGATAGGACGATGGCGGGCACCGCGCCCCAAAAAAACACGATCGCCAATAACCATAGCGGCTCTTTTTTGTATCGATCGAACCACCATATTACGAGAGAGTATAAAACGGTGGGAACTACTCCCGCCAAAATCGATGCTGAGACCACTGCTCCAAAATTCAAGGTAAATAACTCTTCTAACCCACGAAGGGACTAGGGCAGTTGAATAGGATATTTGTACTCATACCGCGCGAAAAATCCCATTGACCAGAATCGAATCGGTGTTTCCGCGAATGATCTAAAGATAAGATATAAAATAGCCAACGAATCAGGACTTGCGCGGTTTGCGTAAGCTCTACAGTGATTATACATAATTATTCCTGAAAACACAACATAAAAGTGTGGATTAACGCGGCTTTAATCTTGCCTATTCGCTTTTATTGTGGTATGATGTGCAGGTTAGCAGTTTAGCTAAAAAGAAGGAGGGGATAATGAGCGACTTGAGAAAAGTGGTGGAGAGACTCAAGAAAAAAGATGAAACTGCATCCAAGAAAGACGTTTCTACCAGCGGCACCTATCATGTGGGTTTCAAGATAAGTGTAGATTTGAGCGATGGTAGCACAGAGACAATAGTTTGGGAAGACGATGTAACCGCGCCGACCGAAGTAGACGCTTGGGGTATTGGTGAGTATTTCGCCAAAGTACAGGTAGAAATGCAATATATGGGAGAGATGAGAGCAGCTAAATTTGAGCGTTTAGAACAGGTCACGGGGTGTTAACCAATATTTTCATTCGCGATTATAAGATAGCATTAACTCGCGCTATTTACTAAACCTACTGGTTGTCTCCGGCTTTTTCGATGGAGCCAAATTTATTTAGATTGTTTTCATATTGTATTACTGCATATGGACAAATGATATTTATAATCTCAAGGAGGGAAGTTCATGCCGTTAATTGAAGAGAAAGACCAGGAAGCTATTCGTAATTTTTTCGCCGATTTACCTCACGCGGTCAAGCTAGTCGTTTTTACCCAAGAAAATGAATGTATGTACTGTAAAGAAACACGCCAGATGGCAGAAGAGATCGCCGCGCTGTCCGAACATGTGACCGCGGAAGTTTATGACTTTGTAGCAGATTCTGATGAAGTACAAAAGTATAACATCGATAAGATTCCTGCCATTGCTGTTGTGGGCGCGAAAGATTATGGTGTAAGATACTATGGAATCCCCGCGGGGTACGAATTCACATCACTTATCGAGGATATTATAGATGTCGCCAAGGGGAATTCGGGGCTTTCGCCAAATAGTCGTGAGGAGATCGCGATTATCAAGAAGAAAGTGCATATTCAGGTTTTCGTTACTCCTACCTGCCCCTATTGTCCCGCCGCGGTCAGGCTGGCACACAAAGCGGCCATCGAGAACGATTATATCGTGGCGGATATGGTCGAATCATCCGAGTTTCCCCATTTAGCTAACAAGTACGAAGTCAAGGGTGTACCGCGCACCGTCATTAACGAAAGGACATTTCTGGAAGGCGCGGCACCAGAACCGCTGTTTGTCAAAAAGCTCGTGGAAGCCATTCAAAAGGTTTGGTAGCCCAGACCCGAAATATGGTACGGTGAAAGCGCAGACCTAGAGGTTTGCGCTTTTGTGAATTATAAACTTACCTGGAAATAAGCCAACCACCAAGTAC
>CAZSIG010000574.1:0-2997 GCA_964606195.1 uncultured Anaerolineales bacterium | reverse complement strand
TAATTTGAAAGTGTCAGGTAGCTAGACGAAAAATTAGTGCCAATTCGTGAAATTAGTGGAAGATTCTTCCTTGTGCCCACCCGAAATCCCAAAGTGTCAAGTAGTTAGTTTTTAGAATTCCCAATCTGGTTTGGGTTTGGGGAGCCGAAAAGCCCAATCTAGGCGTTCGAGGAGTTCACGCGGCGCGGTGAGTTTATCGGTCATCGCCAAGCCGGTCGCGGGGAGCACACCAAGCCACATACGCGTGAACGCGCCCACAGAGGCTTGCAGCGTGGGCAGAGAAGCATCTACGCCCGATTCCGCGCCGCAAGTTTGTCCGAGTGTGACGATATACTCACCGGAGATACCGCGCCAGGGGGCATCCCGCTCCAGAAAATTCTCGATGGGGTCGGTGAGTTTGAGATTGAAACGTATTGCGACGCATCGTAGATGTGTGCGCGCCAGACATTCGCGCAGATTACATACCCGCATCTGCCAATATGCCGCGGCGCGTATGCGATTCTCAAACTCTGACTTGCGCGTCACCGCGTGCTGTCTGAATGGCTTTTCGAGCAGATCTTGAAACTGGATACCGCGCGGCTCCCACATCTTCACCAGCCGCACCTGGTCGCCCAAACTCTTAATCAGCGCCATCAATTCCAAAAACTGCTGCGGATTTTGATAAGTTATCCACAAAATGGTATAGGGACCGAACTCGACGTTATCCGCCATGCTCCAAAAGTGATGGGTAAGTTCGCCGTTCGCGCCATCGCGGTAACCAAGCCCAAAGCCGTTGGTGCTCCAAATCATCTCTGCTTTAGTAGCTTTCGGCGGTTTCAGACTGCACGCGCCGTGTCCGCGCCAGCGCGCCAGCCGCGAGTTGTGCACTAATTCCCAATCATCCAGCGTGACGCGGCGCGGGGTACGCGCTTTGGTTTTTACTCTAAGTTGCGCGGGGTCAAAGGAAACCCAATGTTCGTAGCTCCCAGTGCCGAAGCCGAGTTTGTTGTAATAGCCCTGCTCGAACATCCCTAGCCCGGAGATTAACGCGCCGTCGGCAGCAGCCCGCGCAATTGCCAACGCGGTGAGTCGTCCTGCTAGTTTCTTACGGCGCGCAATCCTGCTAGTCGCGACGGCGGTGACGCTGGCAAAGGGTAAGTCCTCGTCGATATATCGGAGTGTGCCCGGCATGACGCTGACCACACACTCTGCCGCGCCGTTAAGTTCCGCGACGATGGTGCGGCTGGCTTCTGTGAAGAGATCTGCAGTCGCTATTTTTTCCTTGCCGACCCAGCCAATCTCTAGCCAGATGCGCCGCACCGCGTCTTTATCTTTTTGGGAATCGTAATCGCGATAGTTCATAAGGCGTGAAACGTGAACTGTTTCAATCCTGCGAAAATTCGCGTTAATCTGCGTCCTAATTTATCTTCGCCACAACTAACGTCAGGTCGTCGTGGGGTTCAGTATCCCCGCTGAAATCTTGAATCGTCTGACGTAGATGTTCCAGCATCGCGGCAGCGCTGTCAGTTGGTCCGGTCGCGACGGCGCGCTCCAATCGGTCGAAACTGAACATCTCGCCCGCCGCGTTATTGGCTTCAATCACCCCGTCGCTGGAGAGAATGATCAAATCTCCTTTATTTAGTCTGAATGATACTTTAGTATAGCCAAAATCTGTAGCCAGCTCGATGCCTAGCGGCATTCCTCCAACATCTACCCACTCCACCGTTCCGTCGGTTCGCCGAACGAGCGGCGCGACACATCCCGCGTTGGCGACGCACAAATTATAAGGCGCGCTTTCGTCTTCTACGTCACACTCACTATCGTGACTTTTGCCAATCAGCGCGTAGACCATCGCGCAATTCTGCCGTGTGGTGCGAGTATACGGAGCGATCATTCGATCTAACCGCGTCAACAGTTCGTCAGGGGGAAGATTATTCTCGATTATGGATTGGAAAGAGGCGATACTCACCGCCATCATCAGCGCGGCGGGCATTCCTTTGCCGGAGACATCCCCAACTGTAAGGCTGTAAACGCTGTCGTCAAAATTGTGGTAAGCGTAGAAGTCACCACCGACCGCGCTCGCGGGGGTGCTGTAACACTGGATATCGGTGCCGCGCCAATTCGGCGTAGGGGGCGGCAGCAAGCTGTACTGAATCCGCCGCGCCAGGGCTAATTCACTTTGCAGGCGGTCGTTCAACGCTTGCAACTGCCGATTAGCCGCTCTCAGCTCTTCGGTGCGATTTTCAATCTTGTTAGCCATGACGTTGAAAGTGTGCATCACGTCACCTAGTTCATCTTTATCTTGCACTCGTAGTGGCTCAAAACTGGAGATGAATTGCCCCTCGGCGGCTGCCAACAATTTATCGCGCAGGCGCAGAATTGGCGTAAGTATGATTGTGCTTACAGCGATCATCGTTCCAGCGGTCACAAACGCGGAGATGATCAGAATATACGTGATCATCGTCAGGGCGTAGACGATCATCTGGCGTTGGATATTCGACGCGTCCAATCGCGCGACTATGTGATAATTCGCGCTCAGTTCGGCGGCTGACCACGCGACATCGTAGAATTGTCTGCATGAGCTAACTGCGCGCAGCGCGGCGGCGCCGTTGAAATCGGGGAGTTGTAAAGCTGGGGGGGTGCCGAACGTACCTAAAAACTCACCATCTAAATCGTAGATCGCGCCCCCCACCACCACGCTCCCCAACATGAGCCCGTCGGCAACAGCAGCTATCTCTGCATCTTCGACCCCCGCGGCGTCCAGATGCACGATTAACGCCGCGGTAGTCTTGCCGAACTCCTCTAGCTGCGCTAGGAGTATTCGCCTTCGGCCGAAGTATGAAGGGATGACCAGTGTTGCCTCTATGATGAGAATACTGACCAACACCCAAATGGCAATGCGCCGCGATAGCCGCGCTCTAAGCAGTCGAAACATTTTTTTTGCTCCGATTCGTTTATTATCGCACTTGTAGGGGTAAACCTATGTGTTTACCCATTGTGGTTGCGTCCTATGGACAG
>CAZSIG010000573.1:0-2999 GCA_964606195.1 uncultured Anaerolineales bacterium | reverse complement strand
GTGGAGAGGGGCCGGGGGTGAGGTCTTCATACACCCCCACCGTCCGCCGCGCCGCGTCATTCCACGAAAACCGCGCCGCGCGCGCCAAGCCACGTTCTCGCATATCAGCGCGCAGTTCCGTGCTCTCCAATACATCACGCATAGCCTGCGTCCACGCGCCCGCCTGCTGCGGATTGAGCGTCACCCCCGCGTCGCCCACCACTTCGGGCAAAGATGAAACGTTGGAAGTGATAACCGGCGCGCCGCACGCCATCGCCTCCAGCGGCGGCAAGCCAAACCCTTCGTAGATAGACGGATAAACGAACAGGTCTGCCGCGTTGTACCACAGCGGCAATTCCTGCTGCGGAACATATCCGGGGAAAACGACGCGGTCAGCGATGCCCAATTCCCCCACACGCGCGAAAACCTCGTCGTAATACCAGCCCTTACCCCCCGCGATAACCAACTTCGTATCACGCGGCGCGTGGCGCGCATATTCGGCATAAGCAGTGACCAACATCGTGAGATTCTTGCGCGGTTCAATCGTTCCCAAATACAAAACCATCCTTTCGGGCAAACCCCGCGCCGCTTTGAACTGCGCCACGACCTCAGCGGGCAGCGGGTAAAATTCATCATCCACGCCGCAATAGACCACCGCGACGCGGTCAGGGGATATGCCCAACAACTGCACCACATCATCTTTCGTACTTTGCGAAATAGCGATTACCCGCCACGCCCGCCGCGCCGATAGCGATGTGAAAAGGCGCAAATATAACCGTTTCAGAGGGACAAATCGTTCGGGGTACCGCAGAAAACTCAAGTCGTAAATCGTCACCACACTACGGCGCGGCAAAATCAGTGGGGATACGAAAGCCATCGAATGCAGCAGGTCATAACTTCGCCCTATTATTTGAAAGGACTGAATAAACTGTTCCCAAAAAATACGCGTCAGCGGATTAACGGTCGAAAACGGCGCGTAGTGCATACGCATCGCGAAAGATTCGGGCACGAACTGCCGTTCGCTCGTGAAGACATCGTAGCGATGTTGCGGCGCGACGCGCGGCAGCGCCCGTAGCAATTGATGAATATAGCGACTAATCCCCGCGCCGCGATAAGTCGCCGCCAAAGATAATAACTGAGCGTTCAGCGCAATGCGCATGGGGAACGTGAGCCGTGAAACGTGATGCGTGATGCGTAAAACGTAATACTTCACGCGTAACATCTTACGTTTCACGTTTCACGTCTTCACGTTTCACTCCTCCTCATCTTCCCAGCCGATAATCCACACGCACAGCCCCGCCAATACAATCGTCGCGATTATCAGCGACAACCATTGATGCAGCAGCAAGCCCACATCGCGCGCCGCGATTACCAGCATGATCACCATGCCAATCGCCAAGACTACCCAGCTAGTTATCTGCGGATGCTCGCTGGCAAAGTTTTTAATCGTCGTCATTGTTCCTCCTAAATTCGCTAATAGCTAGTAGAACCATTCGCCACCACCACCGCGATGGCGAATTCCTTCGCGTGAGATAAACTAATCGCCCACTCGGTTAATCCTAACTGTGCGGAGCGCAGCGCGGCGCGTCTGTACAGCGTAACCAGCGGTTTGCCCCACGCGTCGGGCAATGTCTCGATCTCCGTCCACCCCACGCCATTGTTCGACAAGTTCGCGACGCCCGTGCCCAGCGCTTTGGAAACTGCCTCCTTGGCGGCAAACCGCGCCGCCAGTTCGGGAATTCTCTCGCGATAGCGCGCGAGTTCTCGCTCAGTGTACACGCGCCGCAAAAACCGCTCGCCCCACCGCGTGATCGCGCGGTCGATGCGCGCGATTTCGATTAAGTCTACACCCGTTGTTAGCATCTATAAATTATACCACACCGATTTAATCATTACAACTAACCGTGAAACGTGAAGGCGTGATACGTAAAACGTAACGCGTGCACCATATCGCGTAATCTGCTTACCGTCCTTACGCATTACGTCTCACGTCTCACTTCCACCCCACGCGCCGCGTGCTCCCTCCACCGCGTAGAATATCCCGCCGATTAGTCCGCTGAAGAGCATCACCGCGTAGAATAGCAACGAGAGCGATGTCGCGGTTGCCGCGCCGACCCCCGCTTGTCCGAAAAAGTAGACATAGCCCCCCTCGCGAATCCCCAAGCCCCCCCAAGAGATGGGAATCGCCTGCACAAATGTTACCAGCGGCACGTACAATAAGAAATAGCCGAACGCCAAATCTATCCCCAACGATAAAGCGAGCAAGTAAACGATGCCGATGAGCAGAATGTTGAAAACCAACGCGACCGCGCAGGTCTTCGCCAACGCGCGCAGGGTATGCGCGGTGATGGCGCGGTGCAGTTCGACCAGTTTCGCGGTGATTTGGCGATACACGCCCCAATTCACCAACGCGGCGGGCAGCACGGCATTGAAGCGCGCCAGCCATTTGTCCACATCGACGCGCCAGAAAATCGCGATGCCACCCCAACCGCCGACCGCGAGGGCGATCGTCAACGCGGCGATCTCCGGCGCGATCCCCTTGCTGATGCCGAAGGGGAGCGCCACCAGCGCGATTAGCAACACGACGAGTAAGCCGGTGGCGCGGTCCATAAGCACGGTGCCGACCGCGTTCGCGCCGCGCTGGCTGTGCTTGGTGACTTCGTACATTTTCACCACGTCACCGCCGACGCTGGAGGGCAGAAAGTTGTTGAAGAACGCGCCGACGAAGTAGAGGATAACCAGACGCGCGAACGGCAGCTTTATCTCCACATCTTTGAGCAGGACGCGCCACCGATAGGCGCGGACGACTAAGGTGATAACATATAACCCAAACGCGGCGGCGAAAAAGCGCAAGTCCGCGCCGCGAATGTTGGCTATCGTCTCCTGTAGTCCCACTTGAATTAAAACGAAGGCGAGCAATCCCAAACTTAGAACGATTTTTATAATACTCAGTACGCGGTCTTTCATAAACAAACTTTCCTTGCAGGCGTAAAGCCTGCGGCTACATTGTAGGCGCACCC
>CAZSIG010000572.1:0-3008 GCA_964606195.1 uncultured Anaerolineales bacterium | reverse complement strand
GGGAGGGGTCTGGGGAGGGGGCTTTGCCCCTGCCCCAGCGCGCGCGAATTTTTTTTGGAGGTGCGCACATCAAGACCCGAAGGGTTTTCTTAAACCCTTCGGGTCTGGGAGGGGGAAACTCGCGGGTTAGGTAATCAAATGCTCCCCCGCTACGCGTCCCCCCCAAAGTCAGCGCGCTCCAAGCCCCCGCGTCGCCCTATTCCTAAACGCCCCCGGGGACGGGGGCTTGGAGCACCGGTATAGACGCGGTCTCGGCTTAAGTTGCCGCGTGTGGAGAGACAGATCAAGACCCGCAGGGTTTCGGAAAACCCTGCGGGTCTGGAAAAGAAGGAGGACAAAATGACCGATAATACCACTTTACGCCAGAGATTAGCCGCCGCGCTGGCGGGCATCCCGCGCACGCTGGAAGAACTCCGCACCCAATACGCGCGCGGCGAAGAAGATGTGGGGCGGTATATGCGGCTGAAAACGACCTACGAAACGCACCTCGCGGAAATCGCGGGGCTGTTGGGGCGCGCGGCGTGGACGGCGGCGGATACGCGCCGCGCCGCGGAGATTTTGGCGGAGGTAGCCGCGTCCCCCGCGGGGGGCGGCGCGGCGCACATCGAGGGCTCCGCCGCGCGCGGCGACATTCGCGCGGCGCGCGACTTCGTCGGGCGCGACCAGTGGCGCGTCTATCTGGGCGACGTATATCAACACGCCCCCGCCGACCGCATCCCCCCGGACGCGCTGTTACCGGCATACCTGCGCGCCGTCGCCGCGGAGTGTCGGCAACTGCCGCTCGGCATCGTCGACCAAAACTTCCTCGACGCCGGGCGCGACGCCGGCGTCGCCCTGCCCGATGTCTACATCGACCTGCAGGTCTTCGCCCCCGCGTCGGACGCGGAGCCGCGGGCGAAAGACGAACGAGTGTTCCTGAAACGGCTGGCGCGCGGCGAGGGGGGCGAGCGGATCCCGCTGCTAGCAGCCCTCGCCGCGCCCGAAAGTCCGCGCGTCGTCCTGCTGGGCGATCCCGGCTCCGGCAAGAGCACCTTCGTGGACTACCTGACCTACGCGCTGGCGACCGCCGACGCGGGGCAACCGGCGGCGCTGCTCCCCGCCGATTCCCCGCTACCAGGCGCGCTCCCCCTGCGGTTGGTGCTGCGCGAGGCGGCGGCGCGGTGTGTGCCGGCGGACGCCCCCGCGGGCGATGCCGGCATGATCTGGAATGCCCTGCACGCCGACCTGACCGCCCGGCTGGGCGCGGCGGCGGCAGATACCCTCTGCCCCCACCTCCAGCACCGCCTGGTGACGGAGGGGGGCGTGATCCTGCTGGACGGCTTGGACGAAGTGCCGACCGCGCAGCGGCGGCGGCAGTGCCTTCTGGAGGCGGTGACGGCGTTCACCGCCGCGCTCCCCGCGGCGACCAGCCGCGTCATCGTCACCGCCCGCCCCTACGCCTATACCGACGCGAATTGGCGGCTGCCCGATTTCGTCACGCTGTTCCTCGCCCCCTTCGACGAGGGGCAGGTAGCGCGGTTCGTCGAGCGCTGGCACCGCGCCGTCGCGCCGGTGCTGCGGTGGGACGAGCCGACCGCGCAGGCGCGCAGTCAAGAGCTGCAAAATGCCCTACAGGGGCAGGCGTATCTGGCGGATCTCGCCACACGTCCGCTACTGCTTACCCTGATGGCGACCCTGCACAGCAGTTGGGGCAAGCTGCCCGAAGACCGCGCCGACCTCTACGAGGAGACGGTGAAATTGCTGTATCACCGCTGGCAGCGCGCCCGCGAGGTGCGCGACGCGGACCGTGCGGTGGTGGTGGAGCCCGGCATCGCCAGCGCGCTGGGGGTGGCGGAGGCGCGGGTGCGCCGGGTGCTGCAAGAGCTGGCTTACGCGGCGCATAAACGACAGGGCGCGGCGGCGGAACGGGCAGATGCCCCCGCCGATATCGCCGTGGGGGCGGTGTTAGCCGCCTTTGACCCGATCCTGCCCGATAACCTCAAAGCCGGCGTCCTACTCCGGTATCTGGAACAGCGCGCCGGGCTGCTGGTGAGCCGCGCCCCCGAGGCGGTCTACGCCTTTCCGCACCGCTCTTTTCAGGAGTATCTGGCGGCGTGTCACCTGGCGGATGGGGCGAATTTCGCCGAGGAAATGCGGAAGCTGCTCTGGGCGGACCCCGCTTGGTGGCGCGAGGTCTTTCTGCTTGGCGTGGGCAAGAAGAAGCGGGGGGGCTTGGGCGACGCGGTGCAGTTGGTCAATACCCTCGTGCCGGAGTCGCCGGCGGAGGTGCCGGACAAGGAGGCGATTCATTGGCAGGTCGCGCTGTTGGCGGCGCAGGCGCTGGTGGATCTCGGCTTCCCCGCGACGGCGACAGAGCCGGCTTATCGGGCAATGCTGAAGCGCGTGCGCCGCTGGCTGACCGCGCTGGGGGAGACGCCGCAGCTCCTGGCGCCTCGCGAGCGCGCCCAAGCGGGCGACCTCTTGGGCAAGCTGGGCGACGCGCGCCCCGGCGTCGGCGGCGGCACGGCGCCGAACGCGCCGAATATCCTCTGGGTGGCGGTGCCCGCGGGGGAGTTCCTGATGGGCAGCGCGGCGAATGAGGAAAACGCTTACGATGATGAACGCCCGCAGCATCCCCTGACGCTGCCCGATTTCCTCATCAGCCGCTACCCCATCACCACCGCGCAGTACCGCCCCTTTGTGGCGGGCGGCGGCTACGCGGAGCCGCGCTACTGGACGGCGGAGGGCTGGGCGTGGCGCACCGGGGAGCTGGAGCCGGATCTCTCCATGTGGGATGATGATGACCGAAAGACTATTGCGGACTGGCTGGCGGGGCGGCCGGTGGAAAAGCGGGATAAACCGTTCTGGTGGGCCGATGCGCGGTGGGGCGCGCCGAATCGCCCGGTAGTCGGCGTGACCTGGTACGAGGCGGTGGCGTACTGCCGCTGGCTGACAGCGCGGCTGCGGGAAGTGGGAGGGGAATGGCAGGTCTGGCGCGGGGGGAAAATCGCGCGCGGCGCGGTGGATCT
>CAZSIG010000571.1:0-3012 GCA_964606195.1 uncultured Anaerolineales bacterium | reverse complement strand
AAAATTAGTGAAAATTCGTGCAATTAGTGGCAGATTCTTCCTTGTACTTCCTGAAATCCAAAAGAGCCTTTATTCATTCTATACTCCAAATCGCGAGGCTAAACCGAAACGGTTTCGCGGTTTGTGAATTCCTCTATCGGCACGGCGATATCCTCGCGGTCTTTCTCGAATATTAACTCTTCGCCTCCCTCATCAACTTCCACGATTATCGTGTCACCCTCAGTGAATTTCCCCTCTAGTATCGCCACAGACAGCGGACTCTCGATGTATCTCTGCAAGGTGCGGCGCAAGGGACGCGCCCCGTATTGCTTGTCATACCCTTTCTCCGCAATCCATTCGCGGGCATTGGCAGTCAATTCGATATGAATATTCCGTTCTTTCAAACCTTCAGTAATCTCCGCCAATTGCAATTCCACGATTCGGGAGACGTTTTCGAGCGTCAGCGCGTGGAAGATGATCACATCATCGACTCGATTCAGGAACTCCGGGCGCAGGTGTTTCTTCAAGTCGCGCGTAATATCGCGCCGCGCCTCCTGCTCATCAATTCCATCCTCGTCCGAGCGCAGGAAGCCAATCGAACTGCCATTCATAATGCGATCGGTGCCGATGTTCGAGGTCATAATGATGACCGTGTTGCGAAAATCGACGATGTGTCCCTGTCCATCGGTGAGCCGCCCGTCATCCATGATTTGCAGCAGGTTGTTGAGCACTTCGGGATGCGCCTTTTCGATCTCGTCGAACAGGATAACGCTGTAAGGGCGACGGCGCACCGCTTCGGTCAACTGCCCGCCTTCCTCATAGCCGATGTAGCCGGGAGGCGCGCCGATCATGCGCGCCGCGGTGTGGCGTTCCTGATACTCGCTCATATCGAAGCGCAACAGCGCGTCCTCATCGTCGAACAGGAACCACGCCAACGTCTTCGCCAACTCCGTCTTGCCCACGCCCGAGGGACCGAGAAAGATGAAATTACCGATCGTGCGCTTGGGATCGCGCAGTCCGGAGCGGGCGCGGCGTATCGCGTCGGACAGCGCGCTGATCGCTTCGTCCTGCCCGACTACGCGTTCGTGGAGGCGTTCCTCCATGTTCAACAGCTTCTCGGTCTCAGCTTCCAGCATACTGTTTACCGGAATCCCCGTCCAATCCGCGACTACTTTCGCGATATCCTCTGCCTCGACGACCTCGTCCAGGTTTTTCTCCTTTTTCCAACTATCGCGTTTTTCGTTGAACTCCTGCTCCAGTTTCAGCCGTTCCTGCTTATAAATCGCGGCATGTTCGTAATCGCGATTCTGCCACGCGGCTTCCTCCTCTTTTTCCAGCCGATTGAGTTCGCGCTTCATGTTCTTCAGGTCTGGCGGCATACTGTATATCGCGATGCGTAGCTTCGCCGCGGCTTCGTCCATCAAGTCAATCGCCTTATCCGGCAGCGAGCGGTCGGTGACGTAGCGATGTGACAACTGCGCCGCCGCGTCCAGCGCGGGATTGGAGAAGGTAATCTGATGATGCGCCTCGTAGCGGTCGCGCAAGCCGTGCAGCATTTTAATGGTATCCTCGACGCTCGGCTCCTCCACATAGATTGGCGCGAACCGCCGCTCCAACGCCGCGTCGCGCTCGATATATCGCCGATACTCGTTCACCGTCGTCGCGCCGACGCACTGGAGTTCGCCGCGTGCCAGCGCGGGCTTCATCATGTTCGAGGCGTCTATGGCACCCTGTGCTGCGCCCGCGCCGACGACGGTATGCAGCTCGTCGATGAACAGAATAATCTCCCCCTCTGCGGCTTGAATCTCCTCGATTGTCGCCTTGAGCCGCTCCTCGAACTCGCCGCGAAAGCGCGTCCCCGCGACCATCGCGCCCATGTCGAGCGAGATAAGCCGCTTGTTCATCAATAGTTCAGGTATGTCATCCTGCACGATGCGCTGCGCCAACCCCTCGACGATCGCGGTCTTGCCCACGCCCGCGTCACCGATTAACACCGGGTTATTCTTTGTACGTCGGCAGAGTATCTGCATCACGCGCAAAATCTCACCGTCGCGACACACGACCGGGTCGAGTTTTCCCTCGCGCGCCTGCTGCGTCAGATCGCGACTGTATTTCTCCAGGACGCGATAGCGCTCCTCCGCGGTTGGGCTGGTCACTTTCTGTCCGCCGCGTACCTCTTTAAGCACCGCCAGAATGCGGTCTTTCGTCACTTTATAATCGTTCAGGATACGCGCTGCCGCGCCGTCACGCGTGCCGACTATCGCCAGTAACAGGTGTTCAGTAGATATATATTCATCTTCGAGCTTGCTCGCTTCCTCGTTTGCCTTGTCTATCACTCGCTTGAGGCGCGGCGTGATGTAGACCTGCCCTACCGCGCTGTCGCCATACGAGTGTACTTTCGGCGCGGCGGATAACACTTCATCCAGTCGTCGCTTAACCATATCCACGTCCACGCCGAGCTTTTCCAAGATGGTCGGCGGGACGCCTTCTTCTTGTTCTAACAGAGCCAGCAGGAGGTGTTCGGTATCCACTTGATTATGTTCATAGCGTTGTAAGATGTCATACGCGGCTGCCATGACCTCCTGTGCTCGTTCGGTAAATCTATCAAATCTCATTAGCATTCTCTTCTCACCTCGTGCAAATGCACACAATTACAAATCTGCAAATACGCAAAGGGGCAAATTCGCTCTTGCCCCGCGCGGTTATATGTTCTTACAGTGTGAAACACTACCTATAAAACATTCTATTCAAAATCAGAACAACTAATTATATCCCTCCGCGCTATTTATGCAAATCTCGCAAGTTCAGGGGTAGGGGGCAGGTAGTGTTATTCTCCTAGTTTATTTCGTACTGAGATAATGATACCAAAGTAGTATTAGAAATCTATTAGCACGATGTTAGAAATTCGTAAGAATTGCGATTATAGGACTTACGCAACTTCACATTAAATCTGCGCGAGCGGGTTATAAATGACTACCAATGAATGCCAATGAACGCGGGCGGAGACTTCCGAAGTTTTCCGAAACTTCGGAA
>CAZSIG010000570.1:0-3026 GCA_964606195.1 uncultured Anaerolineales bacterium | reverse complement strand
TTACCTATCACAACCGCGAGGTATGGTATCGCGCCGCGTTCTTCAGCGTGGGTTTAGAAGCTCTTGACCCAGGGGGGTTACAGACTCTATTGCTAGAGGTCATTGGCTGGTTCTATGAAGGAAATGAGTACAACGATATCATCGGGCGCGTCAAGAACGCTTATACTGGCAAGGGCGTTTTTGATGTGGCAGTTACCGCGCATGGAACAATAGATGGTTACACCGCCGCCAGCGCCGCGCGGGGCTATTATACCCTTAGCTTGTTGTTAGGCGACTACAACCTCACCTTCGACCGTGCTGGTTATTTCTCTACGGGAGTTTACACTGTACCGGTGACGACCGATACCGTCGCGACGCGAGATGTAGCCTTAACTCCGAAAGTGCTGCTCTCCCCGACCGCGTTGACATATACCTTAACCGCGGGCGAGTTCTGGACGACGACCTTGACCATCAGCAACGCGGGGGATAGCGCGTTTCACTATGGCAGCTATGATCGCGGAGTTGCCACGCGCATTGCCGCCGCCGATGACACCGCGATGTTAGACATTCCCTACAGCGAGGTCGTCCCAACGATAGATGGTTATTACACTGATGGGGAATGGGAGGACGCGAACGTTGCCTTCCTGACCAATTTCGCCGAGCCGAATGGCGCGGAGATGGGGCAGGCATTGGTTAAGCACGCGGGAGACAGCCTTTATGTGTTGTTGGACTATGAGGGCATGACCAGTTCCGGCGTGAATATAAGCGCCAAGATATGGTTCGATTTGGATGGCGATGGTGAGTCTGATGGCGGTTTCCACGCGCGAAAGTACTATAATAGTCTGTATAAATACTTTGATTATGTGGGAGAAGTCGCAGCTAGGCGCACGACTACGCCCGCGGATAGTCAAACTCACTGGATTTTCGAGTTTGCGATCCCCTTCGCGGAGCCCGATTTGGAGCCGGGAGGCGAATATTTCGTGCATTTTATCCTTTACGACGAGGCTAAAAAAGTGGGAGGCGAATGGACTAACGCGACTAAAGAGGAAGATGAGGGATACCCCAAGCGATGGGGCGTTATGCGGCTGCTGCCGCGCCGCGCCGTCTGGTTGAGCAAATCGCCTATAGGCACACAGATCGGCGCGGAGGAAGCCCTTGCTGTAGAATTAACCCTTGATGGGCGCGTGGTGCAGCCCGGAGATCATGCCACGGAGCTGGTGCTGCCCAGCCGCCACCAGAATTATCCGATTATCAACCCTACCATTCCTCTCAGTTTCACCGTTTTGCCCGCGCCCGATATGGGCAAATTGGTCGGGCAGATCACCGACCGGCGCACCGGACAGCCGCTCACCGCGACGGTCGCGGATGTAGGGGGATTGGCGGTAGATACCGAACCGCTGAGTGGCATTTATGCCATCTGGCTCTGCGAGGGAACGCGCGAACTAGAACTGTCCGCCGATGGCTATATTTCGCGCCGCGTGACCGTAGGCATGACCGCAAATGTGACCGCGACGCGCAACTTCACCATACAATTCGACAGCCCGGAGTTGATCCTGCCCTCCGCGCTGGATGTCGAGCTGGATTATGGTGAGAATCTGACCACCGCGTTAATTATCGGCAATAACGGCTCGCAGCCGCTGGAGTTTCAGATTTATGAGACTACGATCAGCGATGACCTACGCGTTGATGTTCCACAAGTGCAATGGTACGGAGTTGAGCCGGTGGAAGAGGTTGAGTGGGCAAATGATGAGAACGATATTGACGACCGCGCCGCTAAGCTCGTCCTCGCGGCTTCTGCTATACCTCCTGATGTGACGCTCAACCCATTCTTATTTGACCAAACTAGCGAAGAAGCTGATATGGCAGTCGATTTGGTGCGCGCTGAATCGCTGGTAGAACATGACGCGATGATACAGCACTTCAGGCTTACGTTCAGTACGGGTAACAATTGGTGGAATACGGATGGCTACGTATATTTGGACACCGACCGCGATACGACGACGGGGCAACCACCTAATGCCTTGCTCGGAAAGCCTACACAGGATATAGGTTATGACTATTACTTTAGATTGTCTCGTGTAGCATGGACACCCGTGATGTATTTGCATCGCGCAGACAGGGAATTCGTGGTCACGGTGCCGGGGGGGTGGCAGTCTAACTCGTTGGAATGGAGTATTCCGCTCAGTTGGTTGCAGAGTATCGACGGGGTGATGGACGCGGCGATGGCGGTAGGAGATCAATCCACGGTGACTGATTGGGGACCGACGGAGGGGCACAGCACCATCGGCGTGGGAACCAATTGGCTCGCGGAGTTGCCCGATAATGGCACAGTGGGTATCGAGGAGACTTACACCGTTACGTTGGATTTTGCCGAAGCGGAACCACAGCCCGGCGTTCACACCCCGCGTCTGGCGATACGTACTAACGACCCAATCAGCCCGACCGCGTACGTCACGATTAACGTCGCGGTCAGTGCGACGAGCCAGATGCGAAAAGTCAAGGGGAATGTGGTCAATCGCGTGAATGGGCAGGGCTTGCGCGCCCTCATCGCGGTAGAGGGGGAGGGCTACACCTATAGCGATGCCGCGTCGGGAGCTTATGAACTGTGGCTCAACCCGGGCACTTGGCAAGTACGCGCCGCGACGGTAGATTTATTCCAAACAAAGATCATCAGCGTGAGCGCTGACGGCGCGCAAGGGGTAGTGGAATTGGATTTCTTGATGGGAGATCACGCGGTGTATCTGCCGGTGATGCTTGCGCAGTGAAACGTGATACGTAATGCGTGAAACGTGATGCTTAATGCGTGATGCGTGATGCGTAAAATATATCGCGTAACTCGCTTATCTATGTCACGTTTTACGTTTCACTTCTCGAAGGACATGCTCGGTGCCGCGCCCTTCAAAGAGGATCACGTCGCCAGGGACGAAATACTTGCGAAGCTGCTCGACCGCGCCGCGCCAATTCGCGCTCAGAATGACCTTTTCGCGGTCATTTATCCCCGCGAGGTAATGTTCGGCGAAATCGGCGCCCACGATCACGATTAAATC
>CAZSIG010000569.1:1330-3031 GCA_964606195.1 uncultured Anaerolineales bacterium | reverse complement strand
CAACGGCGCGGTATCATGTAAAAGACCCCAAAGGCTTTTGTAATCTTTGGGGTTTGTAGAATAATCTATCTCTCCGCTTGTGGAGAGTGAAGTTTGAATACTTCAATGGGGGATTCATCAAGTTTATTTTCTGTAACGCACTTCTACGTATTCCACATCGACTTCATCTTCGTCCTTATCACCCAAAAATGTGCTCAACAACGCGCTAACGATGCTGATAATCAGGGCGCCGAAGAGTGCAGGCCAAAAACCCGCGATGTAGAACCAATCGCCTGCCAACCACGCGGCGAGTTGCAGCATCAGCGCGTTGATAACCAGCGTGAAAAGTCCCAATGTCAAAATCACGAGGGGACAAGTCAGCAAGGTCAGGAACGGACGCACGAGAGCGTTGACCAATCCCAAAATCGCGGCGACTATAATCCAGGTCAGGGGACCTTCCGCGGCATGAATTCCCGGCACTACCCACGCGGCGATGTAGACGGCGATGGCATTGATTAACCAACGAAGCAATAATTTTCTCATCTATTCTAACACCTCCCACTAACTCTACGGTTCAGGCGGCTGAAAGTTTCGCGAGCCTGTCACCGGCAAGAACAACGGTGGGGGACCTTCGCTATCCAGAGCATAACCGGCGCGGTGGACATCAGACTCATAACGCGGTAGGAGGCGATATGCCGGGACGTCGTCTTTGGTATGGGCATATTGGCTCAGAATGCCGGTAACGCGCCAGTTTTCCCCTTTTTCCACCCATGGCTTTTGTACTTCGGTGGTTTTCTTGAAATACACTTTCAATTCGTGCTCATCTTCACGAAGATAGATAGTATCCCGCGCGAAGCCGCTCACGGTGCCGGTGAGATTGATGAGGGAACCCGCGACGCGGTCATCGAGACTGCTTATGTTGACTGTTTCAGGTTCAATGAGCGGGGCACTATCGAGCCGCCGCACATCGCGCCGCGAACTTATTTTCAATTCCCGTTCCCCATGATATTCCGTCACATAACCGGTAATCTCCACCCAATCACCCTCAGATAATTCGGGATAATCACCGTAGTACATGTATACTTGCACCCCCGCGGTTTCATCTTGGATGTAAATCACGCTTCGTCCGAACAGCGGCGGCGGCACCGTGACTTGTCCGTGCACCTTGACCCAGGTACCAATTTTGGCGCGCTTAGTTTCGTAGATACTGGTAAACCAGGGTTCGAGAGGTTCTTGGGAACCGGACGATTTTCCCGATGGTGACGCGCCTGAGGGAGAAGACGAGCGCGGGTGGTTCGGCTGTCCGGGAGTATTTTCGTAATTATAAGTCCAAAATCCGCCGCCGTCATGAGTGCGGCTGTGTGATTGGTCGTACCGCGCATAATCGTAAACGTGTATATCCACCACCGCGCCGTCAGGGCGAATGAGACGGACTTGATCGCCGCCGTTGTTGAGGGCGATGCCGGTATCGCGTTTGAAGAATAGGCTAAATGAGTACGGTTGAATTATAAACGGTGAGGGAATAGTGTAAGCTCGCGAGCCGTCGGGTTCATCGTCTAACTGCCAGCCACCAATATCGGCAACTACCGCGCCGCCGTAGTATAGCTCAATCCATTCATCATTATAGTTGGCCGTGCCGTCGCCATCCCAGTCGCGGTTGTTCGGCGCTGCTAGGTATTCGTTGATGTATATGTTTGTGGGGTATGATGTGGGCGTGGGGGA
>CAZSIG010000569.1:0-1230 GCA_964606195.1 uncultured Anaerolineales bacterium | reverse complement strand
GAAGGTGTAAAGGTCGAAGAAGGAACAGGAGTGATGGTTGGCGGCGCGAAGATGCTTCCCTCACATGGAGAGGGATTATTTTGTTCAAAAAAATCTGTCGCGCTATCGGTGTCATATCCCACAGGTAAACGCTCAAGAGAATGCCCCGGCGTAACAAGGGATGACGCGGGGTCAAAGACGGAAGTATTATCACCATAAGACATAGCGTCGATCTCGTTTCCTCCGCTGTCGCTCAGAATGATGCGGTCGCCAGTGTCGTTTAACCCCATACCTATTTTTTCATCGGCTACAATGTTAATGGGACAAGTACACGAGGGATAACGAGTATAAAATTCGGTAGAGGCGACGATAAGGGCAAAGTCACGCGGGGCAATGGTGATAGTGAAGACATCCGCGCTCACGTTATCACTGATTATGGCAGATAGGGTGATCGTAACATCGGTGGTGTTGTATAATTCTATCCATTCGTTCGCGTTATCCGCGCCCCAATCTGAGGGGGCGTCGTAAAATATCTCATTAACGACAACCTGTCCGGCTGGAAAAGGTGTTGCCGTAGGAGCATTGGGCGCAATCTCACTAAAAGAGATGTCATCGAAGATGACGGAAGTGTTTGGATTGGTTGCGTCAATATAAATATAACAACCAACTCGCGCGCTAGTAGCATTCATGGGAGCGATAGTTCTCAGGGATTGGATGTTAAACATGCCGTAGGGCGCCATGTCGCTCACAGATAGATACTGAAATTGATCATCATAGTCCGGAGGCGCGACTTCGCTAAAGGCAATATGCTCGCCAGCGGCATCGCGCCAGTCAATTCGCAATTTAGCTTCGGTCACGTTCGTATCGTTCCATAAAACCCAGCCGGAGAGTTCGTAAAGATGTCCAGCAGTTACGATCACTTCTTGGTATACCCAAACACCTCCAACGATGGTATGTGCATCAATTTGTAACGCGGCATCACCGGAGTGAACGGGAGACGAGGTAATAGAGGCAGGAGCGGTGATAGGAATAGAATGCCACGCGGTATTCCCATTCTCAAAACTACCATTAATTAGCGCAGAGACGGGGGTAGGAGATGGCGTGACTGTGTTTTCGGGTGTCGCGGTGAAGATGACTGTCGAAGATGGCATTGTAGTTGGTGTAGGTGAGAGGGTCGCCGTGGATGTGGCGGTGACGGCGGGGGGCGATGTAGGAGTGGCGGTAAACGTTGCGGTTGGAGTTCGCGTCAAT
>CAZSIG010000568.1:0-3040 GCA_964606195.1 uncultured Anaerolineales bacterium | reverse complement strand
TATGATCGGACAACTTATCGAAGACAGATACCAAATAACTGACATCTTAGGCACAGGCGGCATGGGCATGGTCTACCGCGCCCACGACACTCTCCTCGAACGCGACGTCGCGGTCAAATTCCTAAATGTCACGCAGCTCAGCAAAGATATGCTGGAACGCTTTCGCCGCGAGGCACAAATCGTCGCCAAGCTGGAACACCCGCACATCGTTGCGATTCACGACATCGGCGAACATGACAAACGCCCCTACATCGTCATGCAGCTTCTCGACGGCGTGAACCTCCACGATTGGCGTAAGCGGTACGGCGCGTCCGCTACGGAATGTCTCCCCGCGTGGCTCGAAATCGCCGACCAGACCTGCGCCGCCCTCGCCTACGCCCACGAACGCGACATCATCCACCGCGATATCAAGCCCGAAAATATCATGGTGCAGGGCGACATGGACCACCCGCAGGTAAAACTCATGGACTTCGGCATCGCCCGCGAACAGGGACAGACGCGCCTCACCACCGAAGGCTCCGTCGTCGGCACCATCTCCTACATCGCGCCGGAGCAACTGCTAGGCGACGCGGTGGACGGACGCGCTGACCTCTACGCGCTTGGTGGAGTGCTGTACGAACTGACTACAGGGCAGTTACCCTTCATCGGCGAGAACCCCATCACCGTCATCTCGCAGCACTTGCACGCCGCGCCGCGCCCCCCACGCGCCCACAATCCCGACCTGCCCGTCGAATTGGAACGCATCATCCTCAACCTATTGCGTAAAAAACCGGAGGAACGCTATACCTCCGCGGCATCCGTCCGCGCCGAACTGGCTAAAACGCCACGCACAGTACAGCCCCAAACTATCTCCGCGCCTCCCGCTGTTCAGCATCGAGACGAGCTACGTACTCCCGCGCCGACACCGCCTAGAATCAGCGGTCATGGCAAAGCGGTTTTGGCGAATCTCAACCCGCAGCAGGTCGACGCGGTGCAGCAGGTCGACGGCCCCGTGCTGGTGTTGGCGGGACCGGGCAGCGGCAAGACGCGCGTCCTCACAAACCGCGTCGCCTATCTGGTGCGCGAGCACGGCATCGCACCCTACAACATCATGGCGGTGACATTCACCAACAAAGCCGCGCGCGAGATGCGCGAACGCCTAGAGAAGATGTTGAGCGAGCGGCAGAGCAGAACCGCGATGGTCGGCACGTTCCACGCCACCTGCGCGCGTATCCTACGCTCTGAAGCACAGTACGCGGGCATCTCGGAACATTTCGTCATCTACGACAGCGCGGATCAAAAGCGGCTGATAAAACAGGCGCTCAAGGAGTTGAACCTGAATGAAAAGAAATACTATCCGAACGCGGTGCATGGCACGATTTCGCACGCCAAGAATGAACTCCTCACTCCGGGACAATATCACCCCCCCGATTATTGGCACGAGGTAGCGCGGCGCGTTTATGAACGCTATCAATCGCTATTGAAGGCGAATGACGCCCTAGATTTCGACGACCTCTTAATGACCACCGTGCAGCTTTTTCGCAATACTCCCAAAGTGCTGGAAAAATATCAAGAGAAATATCCATATATTCTGGTGGACGAGTTTCAGGATACTAACACCGCGCAGTACGTGCTGGTGAACCTGTTAGCGAGCAAATATCGCAATATCTTCGTGGTCGCGGACGAAGACCAATCCATCTACGGCTGGCGCGGCGCGGATTATCGCAACATCGCCCGTTTTCGAGAGGATTACCCCGAAGCAGAGGTAGTGATTTTGGAACAAAACTACCGTTCGACGCAGACGATTCTCGACGCGGCGCGCGGCGTCATCTCCCAGAACAAACAGCGCGTCGATAAGAAGCTTTGGACGGATAATCAGGAGCACGTCCCCATCACCGTTTTCGAGGCTTACGACGAGCGCGAGGAGGCGCACTACGTCGTCACGGAAATCGAGCGGTTGGTGAAAACGGGCGTCTGCCGCGCGGGCGATTGCGCGGTCATGTATCGCACTAACGCGCAATCTCGCGCCCTTGAGGATGCGTTTATCGCCTGGGGAATGCCGTATCGCTTGGTCGGCGGCGTCCGCTTCTACCAACGCCGCGAGGTCAAGGATATTCTGGCTTACGTGCGTTTGGCGGAAAATCCGCACGATTCGGTCAGTTTCGACCGCGTCATCAACGTGCCGCCGCGCGGTATCGGCGTGAAGACGGTCAGTACGCTGTACGATTGGGCGGAACGTAAGAATTTATCTCCCTACGCCGCGCTGCAAGAACTGAGCAAGCTGAAAGAGGACGATAATTTCTCCTCACGAGCGCGCCGCGTGCTGCTCAAATTCTACGATTTGCTGGAAGAACTCATCGCGGCGCGGGACAAGCTGAACGTCGTCGAGTTGATTGATTTGGTGATAGAGAAAACGAACTACTCCGATTACATTCGTGATGGCACGGATGAGGGCGAAGACCGTTGGGACAACGTGATGGAGTTGCGCTCCGCGGCGCAGGGTTATCTCGATTTGCCTGACGACATCGCGCTGGAGACGTTTCTCGAAGAGGTCGCGCTGATGGCGGACATAGACGAACTGAAAGACGCCGCCGACGCGCCGACGCTGCTCACCTGCCACGCCGCGAAGGGCTTGGAATTCAAGACGGTGTTCATGGTCGGCATGGAGGAGGGTATTCTACCGCACAGCCGCAGTCTGGATGACCCCGACAGTCTGGAGGAGGAGCGGCGGCTCTGCTACGTGGGTATCACGCGGTCGGAGGAGCGATTGTATCTGATTCACACGTTCCGCCGCACGCTCTACGGCAACAGCGTGCTCAACGACGCGTCGCGGTTCTTGGGGGATATTCCGGAACATCTGGTGAATAGGAAATAGAAAAATCTGCAAATTGGCAAAACTGCAAATTCGCAAATGGCAATAGCAAAACTTGCTCGTATCTGATTGGCTGATAAATCTTTTTGGACGCGGATACACGCGGATTTTCGCGGATTTAATGTTTAGGACTTACGCAACTTCGGGGTATTTTTACCGCCGAGCACGCGGAGAACGCAGAGTTTTTGC
>CAZSIG010000567.1:0-3042 GCA_964606195.1 uncultured Anaerolineales bacterium | reverse complement strand
AGCAAAAACGGCAGGTAAGAAACCTGCCCTACCCCACAAATCCACGTAGAGCCTCGTTAATCTCAGTGGTAAAAATCGGGGCAACTCAGATTCGTGGGGTAAATTCTCGTACATAGCATTACCACGCGGGGGGTAATGCCTGCGTAGGGCGGCTTTCTTAGCCGCCGTTCTAGATCATCAGCAGCAAAAACGGCAGGTAAGAAACCTGCCCTACCCCACAAATCTGAGTAGAGCCTAAAAATCTAGCGCGTAATTCTGCAAGTCCCATATAAATTCCTTCACGTCTCACGTTTCACGTTTTACTCATGAATCACCTACAAAAACTATCCCGCGCCCTTCTGCGCCTTTCACTGCTACAGAAATTAGCCCTCGCGGGAATAAGTATCACTCTCTTGAATATCGTCATACTAAGCGCGGTCATCCTATTCCGCCAATTCAGCGCGCCCCTGGCACATAAGAAATCAACCGCGCCGCCATTCACCCCCAAACCGTTACCCACCGAACAACCCCACCACACCGCGGCTTGTCCCCCCGCCGAAGAGCTTGCGCAGACCCTAGCCATCACCCCCACTACCGTGCTGGAGTTCGCCGCGCGCGGAGACGCCTATCGCTGTCGCGGCAACCACGAAGCCGCGCTCGCCGATTACGAGACCGCTCTTACCCTTGATCCCGCCGCAGCCGCCGCGCATATCGGGCGCGGCGAAATCTATTACCTGCGCGCCGAGTATGATTCCGCCCTCGCGGCATACGCCCAGATTCTGGAGAAACGCCCCACAGAACCGTTACAAGCCGTCGCGCACCTCGGCATAGGCAACGTTCACTATCAGCACGCAGACTACCCCGCCGCGCTCGCCAGCTATCTACAGGCGCGGTCGCTCGATCCCTTGTTGCTAGAGGCATATTTAGGCAGCGGCAACGCTCGTTACGCCTTGCGCGACTACGCGACAGCGATCGCCGATTACACGCGCGCTTTAGAGTTCAAACCGACGTTGCTCGATGCCTATATACATCGGGGACACGCCTACTTTCAACAAGAGGATTACGCCACCGCGGCACAGGATTACAGCATGGTGATGCGCCTCGATGCGAATTCAGATACCGCGTCGTTCTATCACGGCTTGGCGCGTTACCACAAACAGGATTTCGCGGCATCTATCACCGCTTACGACCACGCCCTCAAACTAAATCCCGGTCTGGCAGACGCCTATACAGGGCGCGGTTTCGTCCACTATCGCCTCAACGATTACGAGAAAGCGTTGAGCGATTTCGACCGCGCCATCGCGCTGGATGAGCACTTGGTAGAGGCATATTTCGGGCGCGGATTGGTATTTTACAGCATGGGACATTATGAGGCTGCCCTTGCCGACTATGAAACGGCGCTCGATCTGAATTATCTGATCCCCTCTATCTACGTCGCGCGAGGCAATCTATTTGCCGATAAGCTACAATACCACGACGCGTTGTACGAATACACGCGCGCCATTGATCTCGCCCCGACCGATTCTGTGCCGCTTAACAATCGGGGGTTGGTGCACTATGAACTGGAAGATTACGCCGCGGCGATCGCCGATTTCTCCGCCGCTGCCGAACTAGCCCCGCGCGACTTCATCCTATTCAATAATCGCGGTTTGGCTCATCAAAAAATGGGAGAATATCAAGCCGCGCTGGACGATTTTTCGTGGGCGATTGATCTTAACCCCACGTATCACGCCTGCTATAATAACCGCGCCCTCACCCATCGTTTAAAAGGGCATTATCAAGCCGCGATTGCAGATTACACCAAATCTATCGCTCTGAAGAGAAAATACGCGCCCAGCTATCTAGGACGCGGCATCACGCATTTGGAGATGGGTGAAAACGCCAAAGCGATCAGCGACTTCAGAAACTTTCTGTCGCTGGCACCGGACTCGCCCCACGCGGCGCGCGTTCTTAAATGGCTGGCGGAGTTGGAAGAATAAAAAAAGGCTCTACGCGGATTCGTGGGGTAGGGCAGGTTTCTTACCTGCCGTTTTCACCGATGATAAAGAACGGCGGCTAAGAAAGCCGCCCTACGCGAGTATTTTAAGCCCCGCGCCCATACTGTTTACCCCACGAATCTGAGTTGACCCTAAAAAAAGAACCTCGACACAGTCGAAGTTCTTTTTCAAATTGAGCGATCGAATTATCTGCCACTAATTTCACTAATTAACACGAAAGATTAGTGAAAATTCGTGAAATTAGTGGCAAAAGTCAACATTCGCGGTCACGGATTCGAAAAGAGCCGGCGTTGTATCGCCTGCCAATAACGGTTGCTGCCGGTCGCCCTCACATCTTCCGTAGTCATTACTGGAATCATCCCCAGAACCGTAGTACCAACATAGCGTTCGACATCTTCCGCGTTGCTTAAGATATCCGCTTCCAACCACTCCAACACGAAGACGATCACCGCGCCGCACAATGCACCGAGAATGAGTCCGGCTAAAGTATTAATCTTCGTCTTGGGAGAATGTAAAACGATGTTAGGAAAGGTATCCAAAATCTCAACATCAATGCGATCTCGCTTATCCTGTTCCAAATTTCGTTCATCATTCTGAGCAATAAACACCTCAGAAAGGGTACGGGCAATCGCCCAGGCAGCTTCCGTATCGCGGTCCTTCACATCGATCTGAATCGTCAAATCAGCGTCGTTGGCACTAACGATCAACTTGCCCAATAGTGTAGGAGCAGGAATGTCCAATTGCAGATTGTCAATAACTACCTGCGCCATATCGTGAGTCTGCAACTGCCGCGCGTAATTGCGTATCAAATTCTTCACTACCAAAGATTGTCCGTAATCGGAACGCGCCGGCAACACGGTCAACTCAATACTCGCTTTATAGATCACCGGCTGAGCCTTGCTGTACACAAACGCGCTCACTGCCGCTATCGCCGCGACCAATAGGATAATCCATCCGCGCCGTCTCAAAATGCGAAAATATTCTTGTAATTCCATAACTATTCAATATCTCCTTAGGACTTACGCAACTTCAGCATAATTTCACCGCCGGGGGCATCCCCATGCGG
>CAZSIG010000566.1:0-3053 GCA_964606195.1 uncultured Anaerolineales bacterium | reverse complement strand
GGGGTATTTTTACCGCCGAGCACGCCCCCGTGCGGGGATAAACTACGAGCGCAGAATTCGGGCTACAATTTTTACCTACTGAAAAGATATGACCCTAAATGACGGTATATAAACGCATATGCTGGAGGCAAAATTATTCCTTTAAGAAATCTCCGCGTCCTCTGTGCTCTCTGCGGTTAGCTATAGTGCGGTTTTGCGTAAGTCCTATATAACTATTACCTGATGATTAGCATGACCAAAATTAACGGCAGAACGAGACCCTTCGCTGCGCTCAGGGTGACACATAATACACATCACGCGGGATTTCACCCTCACTCCAGCCCCCCGTATGTGTCAACTTAATTTTAGGGCGACGTAAATTTCAAGCGCGGCGGCGCATTATCAACTCGCTCCAAGCCCCCGTCTCGGGGGCGTTTAAGTCCACCGCATCGCCCTATTCATAAACGCCCCCGCGGACGGGGGCTGAGAGCACAGGTATAGGCGCGGTCTGCGCTTAATCCCAGCCCCTGCACCTCACGTTTTACGCATCACGTTTCACGTCTTCACTTCCCCCTTCCGACACGCGCGCGGGCAGGCGCACGGCGAACACCGATCCTACACCCAGTTCACTCTCCACCGCGATGTCCCCCCCCATCATCTTACAGTAATGATAACTGATCGCTAACCCCAATCCCGTACCGCCATATTTGCGCGTCATCGAATCGTCCGCTTGCATGAACGCCTGAAAGAGCCGTCCCTGCTGTTCGGCGGTCATGCCGATGCCGGTATCCGCGACGCGAAAGACGAACCAATCACCATCTTCGGCAGCGGCTGTGCGTTCAACGGTGAACGTCACCGCGCCGTTATCCGTGAATTTCGCCGCGTTGCTCAACAGGTTCAGCAGAATCTGCCGTACTTTCACTGTATCCGCGCACATCGTGCCCAAGTCCTTCGCGAGTTGCACCTCAAAGATATTGTCATGTTCAGCCATTAATGGTTTAACCGTCTCTGTCACTTCATGTAGCATTTCCCACACCGCGAATTCCTCTAAGTGCAAGCCCATCTTGCCCGCTTCAATTTTCGACATATCCAGAATATCGTTGATCAAAGTCAACAGTAGTCTGCCCGCGGTGGTGATGTTGACCAAATCGCCCTGCACATCATCGAAATAACCATCCGCGGCATCCTCTTGCAGCAGTTCGCTGTAGCCGATGATGGCGTTGAGCGGTGTGCGCAGTTCGTGGCTCATGTTGGCTAGGAACGCGCTCTTAGCGCGATTTGCGGCTTCGGCGGCTTCTTTAGCTTTTGCAAGCGCGGCTTCCGCGCGGCGGCGCACGGTGATCTCGCGTTCGAGGTCGATGTTCGTCTGCCGAAGTTGCTCGTTACTGATGGAGAGCTGCGCGGTGCGTTCTCTGACGCGGCGATCGAGTTCGGTAGAGAGAGTCTCAGCGCGCGCAAAGGCTTGAGAAAAACGCCGC
The DNA here is from genome assembly GCA_964606195.1 of uncultured Anaerolineales bacterium. Lineage (GTDB taxonomy): Bacteria > Chloroflexota > Anaerolineae > CAZSIG01 > CAZSIG01 > CAZSIG01. The sequence goes on along the minus strand of CAZSIG010000566.1, from coordinate 1,596 downwards.
GATAACAAAAATGCCTGAAAGAAGATGAAAATGAATATGCCGAAGGGGGCGAGGTACGCGCTCCTGATTATCTGGCTATTATACAGAAAATCGTTAACCATCGTAACGACGAGAAGGAGAAATCCGAGCAGAAAAACGCCCGCGCCATCGCGCTTACGAATCGCGGCTAGGATGATGCCACGAATATAGTACACTAAGCCGATGAGGATAAACACCTCATAAGGCTGTATGGTATATGAGAAAACTCGCGCGGGGGTGAGGATGACAATCATGCTAACTGTAGTTCCTACAATTTGCACGACGCGAAGTGACACCCTTGAAATCTCACGCGAAAAGAGAGAGTGAATGAACATCGCGAAAAAGGGAATCACGAGATAGAAAGAGATGTAAGTGCATTTGAGTAATATTTCCCAACTTATGCCGGGTAAGAGGTAGGTCAGGTAATATTCTCCGCTGGAGAGAATTCTCAGGGAAATCAATAAACAAGAGAGGCTGAAATAGAACGGTGATTTATCCTTTCTTCTGAGGGTGAAAAGTCCAAGATGATACAAACCCATGAATGAGATACTGCCGAACAGCAAGAATTCGAAATTGAGTTGCTGTGCCCTCTCCGCGCACATCTGTTTCTCGGTTCCGAGCAGGATAACCTGTCCCGCGCCGCCTTTGCGATGATAGAAGTTGGAGATTTGCAGTATAACTTCCACCTGATCGCGCTCGGTTATGAAGTACGCGAGTTTCGGCTGCCATTCCGGGCGCATCGTTTCGGGCGTCTTGCCTACCACTCCGTTTTCGCTAATTTTCGCGCCGTTCACATAGAGGTTGTAGGCGGTCTCAAACTCCGGCACCTTGAACCCCAGAATTCGGTCAGCCCCATCGAGCAAGATTTTCAGACGATAAGTGGCATATCCATATCCCGAAATCGGCTCGCCATCCACCTCGTAACCGTTCCACGTCTTGGGTACTGCGATGTAGCCGGTCATGCGCGGCGGGTTCGACGCCGCGAAATCTTGCGCGGTCAAAAGCTGCTGCCAGTAGAACTCACACTCGCCGATGAGTTTCACCGCGCCGTCGCGCTCGAAGTCCCAATCTCGCAGATCGAGAACGCCCTCTTGAATTCGCGGAGTTGTTGCTCCACCGGAATCTGCCCCCCCGCAAGCTGTTAAAAGTAGTACAATTGTAATGATAATCGTGATTGTTCTCAAGATATTACCTCTGTAATGGCGCGGTTCGCCGAGTGAATGAATTCACAGGCTGATATAAAAAACACGCTCAAGCATGTTCTAGGACATTCTCAAAGTGTCATGCTGAGCGTAGCGAAGCATCTCGTTTGTGCAATAATTGTTACCTGCTGACTAAAGATGAATCAAATTAACGGAGAAACGAGACCCTTCGCGGCGCTCAAGGTGACATATTATCCATATTACGCGACTTTGAGAAAGCTCTAAGCATGTTCGGGGATACGGGGAGCACGCTTTAGCGTGCTTTTGATAGCAGCCCCTGAATTCATTCGGAGCTGGTTGGCTGGTCGGCGCGATGAGAATTAGAGTTGTTCCCCAATAAGCTGTGCAAGAAATAGGACGCGGATTTTCGCGGATT
>CAZSIG010000565.1:0-3063 GCA_964606195.1 uncultured Anaerolineales bacterium | reverse complement strand
TGGGCGCGGTTTGCGCGTCTAATAGACAAGCTCATCCACGTAATGGTCTTCGTGATGTTTGTCCAGACAATCTTCGCACACAAATATCTGCGCCTGTTCCCTATCGGAACACTCGATACAAATCCAGGTCGCGACGGTCTTGCGTCCCTCTTCCTTGCAATGAATGCAATACCGATGACGCGGTTTGTTCTGCTCTATCGTGCGCGGGTACTCTGCCCCTTCTTGCGGCTCCTCAATTGCCTCCAATTCGACTCTATGCTCAATCCAATCGCCAAAATCGTAGACATACTTCAACTGGTCGCCGAGCGATAGCTTCAGTTCGGCAATTTGCACATCGGCGGCTTCGCCCTCACCGAACGGATTGATGCTGCCCAAATCGACTTCGCGAAAACGCTTAGAATTACCGCGCCGAATGCGCTTCCAGAAGCCGCTCAGATGATCGTAGCTGTCGTGACTAAACGCGGCGCGTAATGCGCGGTCAAAATCGGCTAGGGTTTGCTCCCCTTGAATCTCAATTCGTCGCCATAACCCCTTGCGATGCTTTAGCCACGCCTTAAATCGATAAACTTGCCGCGCCTGTTTGGGCGAGAGTGCAGCCTCCGCGATTTTAAAATTTTCTGCATTATCCTCTGGATATAAATCGGCAAAAAAGCTAAAGGGATTGTCATCGGCGTAACCGATTTCAAAACTGCTGCCATACATTCGCTCATCTTGTTTGACAACCTGTGCCCAATGATCGCCGGGATAGATTTTATGGTCCGGCAACCGCGCATAGAGAGTCGGAATCGTCTTATGTGGCCAGAGGCGCTCGTAGGACGCTTTCTCCAACATATCAAATAGGGCGTCCGCAAGTTCGCGATTACGCTGCTCGATTTCGGCGCGGTGCCGGGCGCGCTCATCTGCCGTCTCTCGCTCCAGTTGAAACCGCGCCGCGTGCCAATCTACGATTGTCACCAACAGATTGTCATCTGCCGCGATTTGATTCTGTTCGTACCAGGCGCGCAGGTCGAACGCGGGCTGTTTAGAAATTTGTGAGCCGAACAAGGGGGATTGTATCTCTTGCTCCAACGTAACAACGCTGGTGGGAATGACCTGCCCATTCACATCGATGAACTTAATTGTCTCTGCTTCGGTCCGGCGTGGGACAAAACCGGTAAAATTGGGTTCGATGAGTAACATCCCGCGCTCAAGCTCTACGGGAGAGAGGGTGACGCGAAAACGCACGCCGCGCAGCGCCACGCGTGTGGGAATGACTGTCTTTTTATCCAATAAGAGCACATGTTCCATCACATCATATCCCCGCACCGCGTCGCGGACGCTCCTCGCCGGGTCTTTGGCTTGCGACGGCCAAAGCGTCAGGACGCGCGCGGCAAAGTCATCGATGGAAATGGGATTTTCTAATTGCGCGGCTATCTGTTCGATAGCTTCTCGTTTAGTGATCGGTTTTTCGTCAGACATAAGACCTCCTTTGCACAAAGCAAGTTTTGCACTCCAAGAACGTATCGTTTCTATTTTCCAATTTGCAATTTCTGATTTCTTCCCCGCACCCGCTGCCGCGTCTGCCAGACGACGCGAAAAAAATTGACGGTGTGATGCCAAGGGTGAATGTGGCTGCTCTCGCCCGCGTAGATGGTGCGAATCGGTACCCAATCTAGCATGAAACCGCGCACCACGCACACCACAATCATCTCCACTTCCAATTCAAAGCCACGCTCCGCGCTGGTGAGCATCGCCTCTTGCAAGCGGCGGCTGATTAGGCGATAGCCGGATTGGTTATCACGCATCGACTGTCCCATTGCCCACGAGAACGACCACCGCCCGATGGTGTTCGACACGCGACGCACCAGCGGCATACGCCTGAAATCGCGCGCCCCGATGAGTAAATCCGCACCGCGGGCGGCATAGGCACGCAGAAACGCGGGGATTTCGGCGGGGTCGTGCTGCCCGTCGGCATCGAGCGTGATGACCGCGTCGTAGCCGTTGTCTAGCGCCCACCGAAAGCCGCGCTGCAACGCGACGCCCTTGCCCTGATTGGGCACCTGCCGCAGTACCGTCGCGCCTGCCGCTTCGGCGCAGGCAGCAGTATCATCCCGCGAACCATCATCCACCACCAGCACCGGCAAATGAGCGCGAGTACCACTCACCACATTCGCGATATGCGCGGCTTCGTTGTATGCGGGTATCAACACCAACACAGATTTACTCTTCTTACTATCGTCTAGCATGTTACACATCACGCATCACGCATCACGTTTCACGTTTTAGCCTAATCCTCGTCACTTCGGGGCGGCAGTTAAAGCGCACCGGCGGTGAAATCACGCCTACGCCGCGAGTGGTGTACACCCACATATTCGCGACGCGGCGCAAGCCCCAAGGGTATTTACTGCCGAGCCAGGGAAGCACCGGCGCGCCGATGAAGGGCAAGCGCACCTGCCCACCGTGACTGTGCCCCGAAAGTTGCAATGTGATATCATGCGCGGCGACTGTGTCCGCGAAGTCTGGCTCGTGAACCAGCAGGACTTTAGGAGCGCGAGGCGGTGTGTTTTCCAGGGCGCGAGTGAGATCGTTATGATTTTCCCATACATCATCGATGCCAACCAGCCACAAATCAGTGTCGGTGACGCGCAGGGGGACCGCGTCGTTGCGCAGTACCATTATGCCCGCAAATCCCAACTGGTCAATTAGCAACTCAACCGCGCCCGACCAATAATCGTGGTTGCCCAACACCGCGAACACGCCCAGCGGCGCGCTCAGGCGCGCTAGTTCACTCGCCAGTTTCCCATCGCGTAGGTATTGGGCGGCGCTGATGAAATCGCCGGTCAGCGCGACGATGTGCGGATTGAGCGAGAGAGTGATGTTGACCGCGCGGCGGATATGCGCCGCGTCGCTGTCAGGACTGTAGTGCAAGTCGCTCATCTGCGCGATGGTCACGCCGGACAGCGCGGGGGGCAAATTGGGCACGGGCACATCGACGCGCTCCATTGTCAGCCATTGCGGTTCGATGTTCCAAGTGTACCACGCCCCCGCGCCCCCGCTACCCGCAGCAATCGCGCCGGCGCCCAA
>CAZSIG010000564.1:0-3067 GCA_964606195.1 uncultured Anaerolineales bacterium | reverse complement strand
CGGCGCACTCCGCGCCCTCGGCGGTAAAAATAACCCGAAGTTGCGTAAGTCCTAATAGGTTAAAGCGTAATGGATAACTCCGTAAATATCGATATGAACCAGAATATGCTTTCGCGGTACTTACCCCGCGAAATTGTCAACCAGATGGTTAACAGCCCCGACCAACTATCGGCTGACACCCTAGATTTTCATATTTCCGAACTCCGCAACTTACTGCAAAGGATAATCTCTTACATCCCCCGCTTGATAGCCAAAGAACAATTGGATGATCCTGAAGTGGGGCGCGTCAAAGGGCGCATGGTGCATGGCGCGCTGATGTTCGCCGATGTGAGTGGCTTCACCGCGATGTCCGAGAAATTGACCAAGATGGGACTAGAGGGCGCGGAGGAGATATCGCGCATCATCAATGACCTCTTCACCAGCTTGCTCGACGCGGTGGCGCGGTATGGCGGCTCATTATTCAAGTTCGGCGGCGACGCGTTGACGGTGCTGTTCGTGGGCAATGACCACGAAGCGCGCGCCATTCGCGCCGGATTGGAGATGCAAGAGGCACTCCTACGGTTCAGAAATATCGAGACGCGCGCCGGAGTATTCTCCTTGAACATGCGCGTGGGGATTCATGGCGGTGACATTTTCGTCGCGGAGGTTGGCGGAGAGGAGCGCATCGAGGTCGTCGTGACGGGTGAGAACGTAAACTTGACCGCGGAGGTGGAGGAGAATACTGAGCCGGGCACCGTTTTCATCAGCGCGGTGTTGTATGACGAAATTAGAGACGAATTAGAGATAGAGGTCGAACCGCGCGAACATAATCTGTATTGGGTGGAGAGTTTGAATTTCGCCCCGCGTGCGCCCATAACCGCGCTGACGTGGCAGGGAATTCCTGACGACGCTATAGCGACCGCCGTGGGATTGATAGAGCGAATCGAAGCACTGCGTCCTTATCTGGTCGCGGGGCTGTACTCGAAAATCGAAGCGAATCCCTATCGTGAACTTGTAGAGGGCGAGTTTCGGTTGGTGACGGTGATGTTCGCGAATTTTTATAACTTCAGTGAGATTTTACATGAAATAGGTGAGGGAAACGCGGATGTCGCGACGCGCATTTTAGATCTCTATTACGACCGTATGCAAGAGATTGTCAATCGCTACGGCGGCGTGATCAACAAGATCGATATGTACTCGCACGGTGATAAACTGATGGCGATCTTCGGCGCGCCGCGCGCCTATGGTGACGATCACGAGCGCGCGATACGCGCCGCGATTGAGATGCGGCAGGCGATGCGCGAATTCGATAGAATCGAATTGGTGGGACACATATTTTCTCTGAGTCAGAAGATTGGATTGAACACCGGACACGTTTTCGCGGGTAATGTGGGGTCCCCGCACCGCAAAGAGTACAGTGTGATGGGCGACGAGGTAAATCTGACCGCGCGCTTGATGTCCGCGGCGCACGATGGGGAGATTATTCTCAGCCCATCTACTTATCGGTTAGTGAGTGACATCGTGGAGGTAAAGGACTGGGAACCGATTCGCGTTAAGGGCAAGGCGAATCCAATTCCGGTGTTTGAAGTGCTGCGGTTGAGGGAGGAACGGCGCGGTGTGCGCACTATGGTTGAGCGAGGCACGAAACGGGGCAAATTAGTCGAGCGTCAAACTGAATTCGCTAAAGTGAAGCAATGTCTGGAGAAGTCGCTGGAGGGGCGCGGACAAATTCTCGCCTTGAGTGGCGGGGCAGGAACTGGTAAAACGCGTTTGATGGAAGAGTTAGATGAACGGGTGTTGACGCCGCGTAATATCCCCATTTTCACCGGGGAGTGTCAGTCCTACAGCCAGGCTACGCCATACGTACCTTTTATTAAACTCTATCGCACTTACTTCGACCTCACTCCAGATACTCCCGAAGATGAGGCTATAGAAATGGTGCGGTCTAGGGCGCGCGCGGTTTGCGGTGACTTAGAACGTTTTATTCCGGTGTTGGGAGATATTCTCAACCTGCCGCTGCCCGATAACGAGGTGACACGCGCCCTGACGCTGGAACAGCGCCGCGAGCGCATGTTCGAACTCACGGTAAATATAATAAAAGAAGAAGCCAAGCGTCAACCTATGGTTATTCTGCTTGAGGATTTGCAATGGTTGGATCTCTCATCACTGGAATTGGTGAACTTTCTCATCCCCGCGGTGGAAGAGGTGCCTTTGTTACTTGCGCTGTCATATCGCGCTGAGTTTCGGCACTTATGGACGATGCTGGAGAATTACAATGAAATTAAGCTGCACGAGTTGTCGGAGGAGGGGAGTATCGAATTGGCGGAATCGATGTTGGAGATGCCCGCGCTGCCTACTAATTTGCGCCGCGTCATTTACGAGCGCGCCCAAGGGAATCCCTTCTTCGTCGAGGAGGTGGTCAAATCATTAACTGAAACCGGCGCGTTGCAACGCGTGGGGGAGGAGCAATGGATAGTAACCAAACAGTTAGATAATCTGGTAATCCCTAACACGATTCAGGGAGTCGTGATGGCGCGTATTGATCGCTTAGAGGAACGTTCGCGGCATGTGTTGCAAGTAGCTTCGGTGGTCGGACAGCGGTTCAGATACATAGTGCTGGAGGGGGTATATCCTGAAAGGGAATGGTTGTATCAGCGATTGCAGGGGTTGACCGTAGTAGATTTGTACATGGATGAGGGGACTGAAGCGGACCCGCACTATACGTTCAAGCACATCACCACGCACGATGTCGCGTATGAGAGTTTGTTGTATTCGCGCCGCCGTTATTTCCATCACGAAACCGCGGAGTTCATGGAGCAACTCTATCAAGAGCGCCTCAGCGAACATTACGACTCGCTGGCTTATCACTATCGCCTGGCTGAGACGTGGTCTCGCGCCCTTGATTATCACACTAAAGCTGGGGAAAAGGCGATGCGGTTGTATGCTAATAAGCAGGCGATCGACTATTTCAAAACCGCGTTGGAAATCGCGGAAAAGGTGAATGTGGATACGACCGCGCAGCAGGTGAAGTTGTATGAGTTGCTGGGCGATGTGTATTTGATTATTGGGGAGTTCGATGAGGCGTTAG
>CAZSIG010000563.1:0-3068 GCA_964606195.1 uncultured Anaerolineales bacterium | reverse complement strand
ATCAGCGAGACCATTGACCCCGCGCCTGACACTTTCGAGGATGATAACACCGCGGCGCAAGCGCGCGATATTGCGGTGGGAGACGCGGCGCAGCCGCATACCATTTATCCCGCGGGCGATGCGGATTGGGTGAAATTCACCGCGACGGCGGACACGATCTATCGCCTGGAGACGAGCAATTTGCTGGAGACGGCGGACACCATGCTAGAGTTGTACGCCACCGATGGGCAGAGCTTGATCGCGTGGGATGACAACAGCGGAGAGGGGCAAGGCTCGCGCATCGTCTGGCGCGCCCCGGTGGACGGTACGTACTACGCGCGCGTCTATCATCGCGATGCCACCGCCGCGGGCGCCCGTACCGCGTATGATTTGGCGGTATCCACGGAGCTGTGCGCTCCTGATGAGTACGAGGATGATGATACGCTCGCTATGGCGCGCGAGATCGCGACCGATGGAACGGGCGCGGTACACAATTTCTGTCCGGCGCAGGATGAAGATTGGGCGGCGTTCGTCTGCACCACCGGGCAAACCTATGCGGTGGAGACCTTCGATTTGGGCGCGGACAGCGATACCGAACTGAGGCTCTACGATGGCGAGGGGAATGAATTAGCGCACAATGACGATTATCACGACCGCGCCGCGCTGATCAATTTCACCTGTCCCGACAACGACGTTTATTATGCGCAGATCAAACACTACAATCCGGCGCGCTACGGCATGGGCACGGAGTACAGTTTGCGGGTCAGCGCGGGGAGCGCGCCGCCGCCCACCGTGCCGCCGCCCGGCGCTACGCCGACGCCTTCGCCGACGCCCCCGCCCTCGGAGATAAAAACGCTGATTCTGACCAACCGCGAATTATTGGCGCGCCATTATCCCGACGAGGCAGACGCGCTAATGGCTAAACTTGCCCAACTGGCGCAGGACGACCGCGTACAGGGGCTGGTGGTGGAAGTGGAAAATAATCGCGCGGTGGCGGACGCGTACGCGGTGTGGCAGGCGCAGGTCAATAACACGCCGCGCGCGAACAACGTCGCGCTGGCGATTCGCAAGCTCATTCTGGAATATCTGAGCACCAACGGCAGCATCGAGTATATCGTCATCGTCGGGGGGGATTGGATTGTGCCGTTCCGCCGCGTCCCCGACGGCACGCGCCAACCCGAAAGCCACTATAGCAGCAGCGTCTCGGCAGACAGCGCCATCGGCGCGGCGTGTCGCGATGACATGACGCTGACCGACAATTACTACGCTGACCGAATCTTGTCGTGGCACGCGGGGCGCGAGATCTCCGTGCCCGATTTGGCGATTGGGCGGCTGGTCGAGACACCCGCGGAAATCAGCGGATATATCGACGCGTTTCTGGCGCGCGGCGGCGCCACTTCTTTGCAACGCGGGTTCGTCGATGGATATGATTTCGTGCAAGATGTCGCGGGCGAGGTGGGGAATTTGCTGGATACGGAGATCGGCGCGAGTAACGTCACGCGGCTCATCAATGATACCTGGACCGCGACGCAGGCGCGGGCGGGGATGTTCGCCGTCCCGCGCGCCGAATTCCAATCCCTCAACGTTCATGCCAACCATGGCTGTTTGGGCGTACCTGCGGGGGACTGCGTTACTGCCAATGACATCGCGGGCACTGCCACGGACTTGAGCGGGATACTCGTCCAATCGGTGGGGTGTCACGCGGGGTTGAACGTTTCGGCTACTAACGTCGTTGCCCCGTTAGACTTGACGCAGGCATATCAAGACCAGAACGCCAGCTATGTTGCTAACACTGGCTATGGTTGGGGGGTACGCGGCGCGTTAGGTTTGTCAGAAGCCTTGATGCGTGACTATGCGCGGTTCATCTTCGAGGGCGCTGCCAATACTATCGGGCGCGCCTTGCAACGCGCTAAGGAGCATTATTTCCACCATTATAGCCATGATTTTGACGTATACCACGAGAAGGTGCTGGCGGAATCCACGCTGTACGGCTTGCCGATGTACGAGTTCCAAACCCGCGGGAGTATGTTAGCGCAGGTAAGCGATCCGTTTCCCGGAGTCACCTACTCTGCCACCGCGCCGGATGGCGATGCTCTACTACATAGCTCTGCGGTTTTGAGCCTGTCCCTCAACCTGTTCAATGAGCACAACACCGCCGATGGGACTTATTACGACCTGTACGGCTATACTGCCGCGCAAGATGGTCTTCCCTTGCAGCCGCTCTATTTCCGCTTCATCATGTCCGCTACGGGCAAGGCAGTACGCGATCTAATGTTGACCGGTGGGCGATATGAACGTATAGCAGACTTCACACCGGTCGTCGGCAGTCCGGAGAACGAATTTTCCACCGCGCCCGCGGAATTCTTCAACGCCCCGGGCTGGACGCCGAATATCCCCTGCGCGGTGCAGGCGGGCGAGGGGGGCGCGGGCGAACTATCGTGTCAGTTGGGGCAATTCGACGCGGTCTCGCGCACGGAGCAATTGTATGACTATTTGACCTTCGACCTGTACTACTCCGATAGTCCCGACCACGAGCCGCCGGTAATCAGCAGCACGGAGCGGGTATTAGAAGCGGAGCAAGTGCGCGTCAAGGTCAAGGTAGATGATCCTTCGGGGATTGAGCGCGTCAACGCGCTGTACACTGATGGTGCCGGGACGTGGAATGTTGCCGAATTGACTTATGATGCGGCAAACTATTCATGGGGCGGCGTGTTCCCCGGCGATAACCACACTTCGTCGATTATTCAGGTAATAGACGGCGCGGGGAACGTGCAGCGGGATGTGGAATACGCGCAGATGCAGGTGGTAGCTCAAACGCCGGTGACGCCGACCGCAACGGGAACGCCAACGAATACACCTACCGCGACAGTAACGCCGACGGGATCTGTTACACCGACCGATATACCTACTGCGACCGCGACAGGGTCAGTCACACCGACCGATACGCCTACTGCGACGGCGACAGGGTCAGTCACACCGACCGATACGCCCACCGCGCCCGCGACGGTTTCGGGTACGCCGGCTACGGCAACGCCGACGAGTACCGTTACCAGCACACCATCTACCACTCCTACGCCGGGCGATGTGCC
>CAZSIG010000562.1:0-3078 GCA_964606195.1 uncultured Anaerolineales bacterium | reverse complement strand
CAGCGTTCTCCGCGTCCTCAGCGGTAAAATTAGCCTGAACTTGCGTAAGTCCTAGAATACTAACTCCGTTCCCATACGCGTGATAACTGCCGGAGATTGTAGGGCTTTCTCAAAGTCGCCAAACCTCCCGCAGGTTGAAACAACGAAAACTCAAACCTGCGGGAGGCTTTTGCCACGCGGTTTGTACTTTGAGAAAGCCCTAAAGATTGTTTTCAGCATTTACAAAGTTATGATATAATTTCCAGAGTAAAGAAAAGACTCTATAGCGAATAAACTTACGCAAATGAATGAGAACAAGGAAATAAAAACTTACTCTCCCGGTAGCCTGAGTCACACTCTATTAACCGCGTTTATCACCTTAACTATATCAGTAGTGCTAATCGTAACCACCGTCAGCATCTGGAACAGTCAAAGTATCATTCAGGCGCAAGTCGTGGCTCATTTCAGCTCAGTCGCCGCGCTGAAACAGACGCGAGTTGAAACCTGGCTGGGGGAAAATATACGGTTTCTACGTACCGTCATCACCTCTAGCGCGGTCGATGAAACGATGCTATCAATCGTCGACAACGAACCGACAGAAGCGCGGTACAATCAAGCAGGTCAACAATTACAACAAAACTTACGAAAACAATTAGCGGTTAGCCAGCAATTTATAGAACTATTTATACTCGACATAGACGGCAAAGTCGTTGCCAGCACCGAAGATGAGCATGTTGGCCAGATGCACCTCTACGAGCCTTACTTCATTCAAGGAATACGATCTACCTACGTCGAAGCACCTTACTATGACCCCACCGCGAAGAGAGTTGTGACCATCTTGGCTTTACCCATCACTCATCAGGAACAGACATTAGGCGTAGCGGTGGGACGGCTAGGACTAGCGCAAATGCAAGAGATTATGCTAGAGGCGGAGGGATTAGGAAAGACAGGGGAGACCTACTTGGTCAACAGCGACAAGATCATGGTCACCGCGTCGCGGTTCGCCGACGTACCCGAATATCAACATATTGATACAGAGGGAGTAAAGTCTGCGCTGGGGCACACTTCCAACTACGCTTTATATCGAAACTATCGCGGTAAACCTGTTATAGGAGTGTACCGCTGGATACCCGAATTACAAGTCGCGTTAATGGTCGAGCAAGAACAACGCGAGATATTCGCGGGTATTAGACGAACAGTCGTGTTTAACTTGGGCATCGGTACTCTAGTGACATTATTAGCAGCGATCGCGGCAGTAATCATCACCAGATTTATCACCGATCCCCTCGAACGCTTGACCGACATAGCCACCCGCATGGCTGAAGGGGATCTAAACCAAGAGGCGCGTATCAGGCGCGCGGACGAAATCGGCATTCTAGCAAACGCCTTCAACACAATGACTATTCGGTTACGCGAATTGGTGAGCGGATTAGAAGAGCGAGTAGCAGAACGCACCGCGGAGTTGGAACAACGCGCTCTGCAACTGGAGACCAGTAGCCAGGTAGGACGTCAGGTCACATCCATCCTAGAACTAGGCGAGCTGTTGACAGAAATAGTGAACCTGATTCAACAACGTTTCGGATACTATTTCGTAGGCGTCTGGTTGGTGACAGAAAGAAAAGATGCCATCTCCCTAAAAGCGGGGACAGGAGAAGCCGGCACACAATTACGGGAACGGCAATTTCTTATCTCTCTGAACGAGCCTAGTATAGTAGGAAAAACTTGTGTCACTGGAAAGTACCGCGCTGTAGCCGACGTACTAGAGGACCCCGACTACATGCCGTTGGAGGTATTGCCCCATACGCGCGCAGAGTTAGCCTTGCCATTACTCATAGGGCAAAAGGTGATTGGCGTACTAGAGATTCACAGTGAGCAACCGCGCGCCTTCAAAGTTGATAGTTTGATGGTGTTACAACTATTAGCGAATCAGATAGCGGTAGCCATTCGCAACGCGCAATTGTATCAATCCGAACAGCAGCGCCGCCAATTCGCTGAATCGTTGGAGCAGACGGGACGCGCCGTGACCAGCAACCTGAATATGCGCGAAGTTCCCCAGCGCGTTTTAGAGGAACTGGTGACGGTAGTACCTTATGATCGCGGGGCAATCATGTTACAACAAGGGAGCCGTATCGTAGTACTCGCCCGGCGCGGCTTTCCCCCCCAATGTGACGAACAAGCCCTGTTTATACCGATTCGCGACGGAGATGTCTACGAAAAGTTGGTACAAACGCGAAATTACATGCTGATAGATGATGTAACTACCAAGCCCGAGTGGCATCAAATCCCCTCGTTGCCAGTGCATAAATCTTGGTTAGGAGTGCCGCTAATCGCGCGCGGTCACGTAATCGGGATGATTTCACTAACGCGCTCTGAAGCGAATGCTTTTAGCGAACGAGAAGCGCGTATGGTGTTGACCTTCGCAGGGCAAGCGGCGATAGCGTTGGAGAATGCCCGCTTATACAGCGAACTATCGGCAATCAACAAAGAATTGGAGGCGTTCGCCTATTCTGTATCACATGACCTACGCGCTCCCTTGCGTAGCATTGACGGCTTCAGCCAAGCTCTGCTGGAAGATTACCGCGACAAAATTGATGAGTATGGGCAAGACTACTTGCAGCGCGTGCGCGCCGCCAGCCAGCGGATGGCGCAGATGATTGACGATCTCCTACGATTATCGCGCATCACGCGGCGCGAAGTACATCACGAGTTGGTCGACTTGAGCGCGCTGGCACACGCCACCATCAAAGAACTACGCTGCCGAGAACCGACGCGCCAAGTAGAAGTAATTATAGCTAACGGGATAGTTACACAAGGAGATTCAGGACTGCTACAGATAGTAATAGAGAACTTACTAGAGAACGCGTGGAAATTCACCTCTAAATGTGAACACGCGGTGGTGGAATTTGGTTTTACCCAAGATAACGGCTCGAAGACCTATTTTGTGCGGGATAACGGCGCGGGTTTCGATATGGAGTATTCCGACAGGATGTTCGCGGTTTTTCAGCGGCTTCACCGCAAAGCGGAATTTGAGGGAACGGGAATCGGGCTGGCGACCGTCCAACGCATCATTCACCGCCACGGGGGGCGCATCTGGGCGGA
>CAZSIG010000561.1:0-3082 GCA_964606195.1 uncultured Anaerolineales bacterium | reverse complement strand
ATGAAACGTAAATTCAACGATACGGGGCTGTGTGTGGCGCACCGCCATTATATGGTGGATATATCTGCCAAGATTGACCAGATTATGCGGATGGTGGAAGACGGCGCGTACTTCACCATCAATCGCCCGCGCCAGTTCGGCAAGACGACCGTCCTGGCGCGGCTGGCGGAGCGGCTCAATGCGCGGGACGATTATCTCGCCTTGAGTATCAGCTTGGAAGGCACCGGAGAGGCGATTTTTGCCTGCGAAGAAAGATTTTGCCCCGCCTTCTTGCGGATTATCGCCCGCACCACACAATTCACCCAGCCCGAAGTCTCTGCCCATTTTCACCGCGCCGCGGCGCAGGTGCATGACTTTGCCGAACTGTCCCAATTCATCTCGCAATATGTGCTCGAACAGCCCCAGCGCGTGGTGCTGTTGCTTGATGAAGTGGACAAGAGCAGCAATAATCAACTCTTCCTAGATTTTCTGGGCATGTTACGCCAGAAATATCTGCAACGCGATATGGGGCAAGATTACACCTTCCACGCGGTGATTTTGACGAGCGTCCACGATGTGAAGACGCTCAAGGCGCGCATCCGCCCCGATGAAGTCCGTACCTACAACAGTCCTTGGAATATCGCGGTCGATTTCAAGGTCGATTTGAGCTTCGACGCCGCGGAGATCGCCACGATGTTACAGGATTACAGTCAGGAGCGCGGCATCCACTCGGACATTCCCGCCATTGCCGATAGGCTGTATTACTACACCTCCGGCTATCCCTATCTGGTCAGCAAGCTGTGCAAGTTCATCGACGAGGATATCGCGCCGCGCCGCGCCGATCAGACCTGGACAGTTGCCGATGTGGAAGCCGCGTTTCAGATGATCGTGGATGAGGGATATACCACAACCTTGTTTGACAGCCTGGCCAAAAGCTTAGAGAATAACCGGGAATTGTACGAGTTGATTGTCCAGATTGTAATCAATGGAGCGCGGTTTCCTTTTACCATTACCAATCCGGTGATTAACTTAGGTCATCTGTATGGGATACTCGTCCCTTCAACACAAGGCCGCTGCCGAATTCATAATCGCGTTTTCGAACAGCGGATTTATGCGCATATCATGGCTGAATTACTACAAACCAAATATCGGGGGATAAACGGCTGGGGTGGTCCGGAGTTTTATACCGCCGCGGGCTTGGATGTCAAATTGATTCTGGAACGGTTCCAAACATTTATGCAAGAGCATTATTCGCATCGGGACATCCAGTTTTTGGAGCGCGAAGGGCGGTTTATCTTTCTGGCATATCTTCGCCCCATCATCAACGGCAAAGGTTTTGATTTCAAAGAACCGCTCGTCGGCGATGAACGGCGAATGGACATCGTCATTACCTATCAAAACAAACGCTACGTGATTGAACTGAAAATCTGGCGCGGGGCTAAATATCACCAGACAGAGCTGCAACAATTGAGCGATTATCTGGATACCTACGCGCTGAAAGAGGGCTATCTGTTGATTTATGATTTCCGTAAAGAGAAAGAGTACAAAGAGGAACGAATTACGTTTAAGGATAAAGAACTGTTCGCGGTGTGGGTGTGACGCGGGGGACAAATGAGCCAAGACTTATGCAATTTCTAACCGAATGGGTAGCCAGCCCATCGCGTTGGTGGATTTTGACAATGAATGACCGCGAATGCCCCTTACCGTCTAACCGTTATGTACACACTATAAAACGAATTTAGGGAGTACTTAAATGTCATGCTGAACGCAGTGAAGCATCTCGTTTTCGCCCAAATTAGGATTTAGGGGACAATCGGCGCGGTGATTACGCCAAAACGAGACCCTTCGCGTAGTTTATCCCCGCACGGGGGCTCAGGGTGACATATTATACAAACGGCGCGACAACGGAGAGATGATGAATCCACTTGACGATATTGAAAAACTTATTCATACTTCCTACGAGATTATACGCAAATCGGAGCATATTTGCCTAGATGGCGGCAGACCCGAAGAGCGCGCTAACCGCGCCCGCGTCATCGCGGAGCAGTGGGCGTTACTCGACGGCTATCTGGATGACTATCGCGGTATCTGTCACAACCTGAATAAACCTGTACCGGAGCATATTCAACAGCTAATTGTCCTCGCCCAAGTTCACCACGCCAGAGCTGGCGGCGCGGCGGCAGTTCCGATAACGATTTCAGAAGACGGGCAGCCCCTCGCCACAGCGGAAACCATGCTCCCACCGCGCCACGAATTCAACGCGGAGTTTCTGGAAGAACTGACCGCGCCGGGCGGCACGGTCAAGCTGCGCGACAAACTCTACATCAGGCGCGCCGCCGACGCCCAGCTTGAGCATGAGATTGTGAAGCGCGGCGCCATCGCCACCATTCGCGCCCCGCGTCAGACGGGCAAGAGTTCGCTGCTGGTGCGCGGGATACAGCACGCGCGCGAACGAGAGGCGCGCGTCGTTGCCTTGGATATGCAGCTTGTGGATAAGGAACACCTGAGCACACCTGATGCCTTCCTGCGCTACCTCGCGGAGACCAGCGCGCGCAAACTGCGGCTGGACCCCTCGATGGTGGAAAAGGCATGGCGTGGCGCGCTTGGCGCGCAGGATAAACTGACCTACTTCATGGAGGATTACGTCTTGTCCGCCGCCGCGCCGCTCGTGCTGACGATGGACGAGGCAGATATTTTGCTGGACACCACTTTTCACAACGATTTCTTCGCCCTGATACGCGCCTGGCATAATCGCGCGGCTTACGAGGAGATATGGGACAGCCTCACCATCGTGTTAGTCATCTCCACCGAGCCGTATCTGCTCATCTCAGACGTGACTCAATCTCCCTTCAACGTGGGCTTGAAACTGCATTTGCGCGACTTCGACGCGGCGCAGATACGCGATCTGAATCAACGGCACGGCGCGCCGATTAACGATGGTGATTTCGCGCCATTTATGGCGCTGTTGGGGGGACATCCCTATCTGACGCGGCAGGCGCTGTACACCATGTGCGTTGAGGGCATAACTTGGGCTGAGTTGGATCGCGGCGCGGCGCGCGACGATGGTCCCTTCGGCGACCACCTGCGGCGGCAGATTTGGCTG
>CAZSIG010000560.1:0-3084 GCA_964606195.1 uncultured Anaerolineales bacterium | reverse complement strand
CAAGTTATTTGCGCACCATTCCTTAGTTCCTCAACCTACGTTTAATCTTATCACTGGTTAGCTCTCTTAAAGCATCAGCCGCGATCCACCGCGCCGATTTTGAATCGAGTTGCTTAATCTCCCGCGCGGTCTCGATAGCCGATTCGTTCAAGGCGCGATTACGTTTGCCGATTTGCCGCAACGCCCAGTTGACCGCTTTCTTCACAAAATTGCGTTCGTCTCTCGCCTCGCGCTTGATAATCGGGAAAAATTGCGCAAACTTATCATTATCAGCCTTCTTGTCGTGCACCGCAAGTTTAGCCATCAGGACAAAACCGGCGCGTTTGACGAATTCCTCATCGCGTTCGCTCCATTCCACCGCTTTTTGATAAGCGCACGGCGTCTTATCGAATAATTCACCACAACATTGATCGCATATATCCCAAGCGTTGAAATCCCGCACCCACCGTTCAAGCTGTTCCTCATTGACTTGCTTCGGATCATCGATCAGACAAGCCAATAACCGCGCATCATGAATGCCCGATTCCCAAAGTTGTTCCGCCAATACATGATCTCTTCCCGCGCGCTTGGCGAGCTTACGTAGTTCGGGCATGGAGATACCGTAGGCTTTTTCCACATTTATGCCAACTCGCGCCATCCCTGCGACTGCCTCGGGATTGTGACGTGATTTCAGCTCTTCCATTAACTCATCATATTTCATCGAATTCCTCCTCTGTTTTTTCATCGCGGCATCAGCCAGATTCTTTTCGGTGGCAAATGTAGCTTCACATTATCACCGGCGCGGACGCGGTCGAAATTAGCGGTGTCCGTCACCACTTCAAAAATATGCTCTCCCACCATGACTTTGAGGCGTAAATGAGTACCGACGTAACGCCGACTCTCAATTTCGCCGCGTAACTGGTTACAATTTGCATCATCTTTCAACCTTATGCTCTCTGGACGAATGGTTAAGAGTACCACGCCGTCGGGCATCGTTGGCTGTTCGACGCGAAGTTCCCCCAGCGCGGTCTCGACTACATCTCCGTGTTTGACACCCGCCATAAAATTCACTCCGCCGAAGAAGCGTGCCACCCGCTCACTCGCTGGGCGCTCGTAGAAGGCGCGCGGCGCATCGTATTGTTGTAGCTGTCCGTCGAACAGCACCGCGATACGCTCACCCATAATCACCGCCTCTTCCTGATCATGCGTGACGAAAATAGTCGTAATACCCAATTGCCGCTGAATGCTACAGATCAGTTCGCGCATCTCATCGCGCAGATGAGCATCGAGATTGGAGAGCGGCTCGTCCAGCAGCAACACTTTCGGCTCGACCACCAACGCCCGCGCCAGTGCGACGCGTTGCTGTTGTCCGCTGGATAGTTGGCGCGGATTGCGTCCTTCGTAGCCCTCAAGTTTTACCAATGCTAACATTTTCGCGACCTTGTGGCGGATGGTTTCGCGGTCGATGCCGCGCATCTTTAACCCGAAAGCCACGTTGTCGCCCACGGACATATACGGAAAAAGTAGGTAGTTTTGAAAGACCATGACCGCGCCGCGCCGCTCGGCGGGAATCGGTAGAACTGACCGCCTATCGAACTGCACATCACCGCGCGTTGGGGCGAGCAGCCCCGCGATCATCTTCAGCGCGGTAGTCTTGCCACACCCCGAGGGGCCGAGCAGCGCGGTGATTTGCCCAGAGCGTACATCCAAATTCAAATCGGACACGGCATCGTGCGCCGCGTCGCGCCCGTAATCTTTAGTCAGATGAATTAACCTAACGTGAGTCATTAGACTTGTTCCCAAATAAAATTTTGGACGGGTAAGTAATTATATGGGACGCGGATTCACGCGGATTTTCGCGGATTCAAGTTGTTTATCCGCGTGAATCCGCGAAAATCCGCGTCCCATTTCTTATCCTGCCTATTAGAGAGCGTTCTCATACAAGGATAAACGACGGACGCGGAGCAGAGGAAGAGAAAAATCTGGGTCTCTGGGATTTTGCAGGGGGCGCGGATAAAGTGACCTGTAGGGCGGCTTTCCATAGCCGCCGCTTTGGGGTAACTATGGATACGGCAGGTAAGAAACCTGCCCTACCTCACAAATCCATGTAGAGCCAAAATTAGTGAAAATTCGTGAAATTAGTGGCAGATTTTCCCTTGTCACCCTCTGAAATTCCCAAGCCCCACCGCGACGTTTTCGCCGGTCAAGTAGCGAGAACTGACGAACAGAAATAGCACCGCAGGCGCGATGAAAATCAGACTCAACGCCGCGGTGATGGCGTAATCTCCACTGTTGGCGAACGAGAATAGCAGCAGCGGCAGAGTTACCACGCGACCGCCGCCGATGAGCAGCGTGAGTAGGTATTGGCTCCAAGAGATGACGAAGGCGAACAATCCTCCCACAACGACGCCGGGCAGTATCGCGGGCAGAGTGACGTAGAGAAAAACTTGTGTTCGTCCTGCGCCGAGCGTGTGCGCCTGTTCCTCGAATTCCAGATTATAATTAGCAAAGATACCGGAGAAAATCATCACCGCGTAGGGCGTGACGGGAATCAGATGCACGAGGATGACGCCCCATATCGTGTTTGCCAAACCGTATTTGATAAACGCGACGTGAATGCCCATCGCCACCGCCAGCGGAGGCACGATAGTCGGCGCGAGGATGAGGAATTCTACTACAGTTTTGCCGCGAAAATGTCGCAATCCCAGCGCGCGCCCCGCGGGGATGCCGACGATGAGGGAAAGTGACGTGACCGCGAGGGCGACAAAGGTACTATGACCCACCGCGCGTGGCACTTGCGAAGCGGGGGAAAAGATGTAACGCCAGGCGCGCAAACTCCACGCGGTCGGTAGGAGCGCGGGGAAGTACCAGCGGCGGCTGAATGACCAGATAATGAGGGGAACAAAGGGGAGAAGAACGCCGATGATGATCGCCGCGATAATTACGCGCTGAAGCATTGATCTGGTGTTTGTGAGTGACATAGCTACTCCGAAAATAAATTGGTGCCGGAGACATGGCGCGGTTACCGGGCGATATGCTCATATAATCGCGCTGCGCGCCCCTCACCCTAACCCTGCGCGTAGCCTACTCGTAGGAGTGCTCCCC
>CAZSIG010000559.1:0-3113 GCA_964606195.1 uncultured Anaerolineales bacterium | reverse complement strand
AAATTGCTTATCAAGGAATACGATCTGGAAGTTACCACCACGCCGAGCGAAATCGGCTCCGCGCATTGTGTCACGAAAGCTCATTTCGCGGTGAATATCAGCGAGGCACTGCCGTATCTTAACGCGACGCTCGATGGCGCGATCTATTTCCCGCACTATCCATCGCTGATGTGGAAAGATGGCAAATACCGCGTCGTCTTTCACGCGCATGAAATCGCGGCGGAGGAGATGGACGATCGCGAGGAAGCGGCGTTGTATATAGCGAAGATTATCGGGCTGGTCAACGATACGTGGGAAAACCGCGCCGCGATCACGCCTGACTATGAGGCAAGGCGACCACCCGCGCCCGCCGGTATCTACAAGCTGTTGCCGCGTACCAACTGTCGTCAGTGTGGGGAGGAGACTTGCTTTAATTTCGCGTTGAAAGTATCATTGAACCAAGTGAAACTGTCCGCTTGTGTGTCGTTGCAGGAAGCGAAGTATGCCGATAATTTAGTCGAACTGCGCGCTATGCTGCCCGATGATGATGCTAATGGCTAGTTACCTGACAATTTCAAATCACCACTTCAGCCCGCATCGCGGTTCACCGAGTGAACTCGGCGCGGCTACCGGAAACATGCTAAAGCATGTTCGGCATAACGCGCTTCAGCGCGTTTTTTATAGCAACCGTGAGTTCACTCACGGGGGGCGCGGCGCGAGACAGCAAACTGTCAGGTAGCTAGTGTTAATGGTTAAAAACTGAAGGAGGGGTATGATGTTAATCGAAGAGTATGATTTGGAGATTACCAATTTACCATGCAGCCCTACAGAAGGTTCATTTATGGCGAAGGCGCGTCTGAAAGTCGATATTAGTAGTGTATTGCCGTACCTCAACGCCGTTTTGGACAAACCGGTTTATTATCCCAAAACTCCCGCGTTGACCTGGCGCAATGCGGAGTATATGATCGCCTTCCATTCTTACGAGATCGACGCAGAGGAGATGGAAGACCGCGAGGAAGCGGCAATACAGATGGAAAAGGTGATAAAGTTGGTGAATGATACATGGGATAACCGCGCTGACATAACGCCCGATTTCGAGGCGAGGCGCCCGCCCGCGCCAACGGAGGTGCATAAGCTGTTGCCGCTCACCAATTGTAAGGAGTGCGGTGAGGAGACCTGTTTCAACTTCGCGCTCAAGATAGCGGCGGGACAGGCGAATATCTCCGCCTGCGCGCCGTTGTACGAGGAAGAGTACGCGGAGAAGCTGGCGGCTATGAGAGATTTGCTGACTTGAATGTTGCTGAAATGTGAAACGTAATGCGTGATGAGTAAAACTTACCGCGTAACTAGCCCATCTTCTTCACGTTTTACGCATTACGTTTTATTTGGAGGTGTGATTTTGGTGAATATTATTGACGAATTGTTATCGACGGTTGAAACCGCGGCGGAAGTTCGCGATGTGCGCGTCGGCTTGCGCTGGACGGCGGTTGTTGTGGATCGCGCCGGACGACTGCGCGGGGGCATCTCCTCGGCGCTCGGTGGTGATTGTGACCATCATTACCATCCTAAGAAAGGCGCGTTCAGTGTAGGGAAATTGCAAGAATATTCCGCGGCGGATTTAGCCGCGCTGCTGCGTTCTGATGATTTGACCGCGGCGAGTATCGGCATGGCAACTCTCAACGCGCTGCTCGATGTGGATGAAGCCGAGTGTGAGGAACTGAACGCGGCGGAGATAATCGCGACGCGCGGCGCGGGGAAGCGCGTCGCGATTGTGGGGCATTTCCCCTTCACGCCGCGCATTCGCGAGACCACGGAGAGGCTGTGGGTGCTGGAAAAGACACCGCGTGAGGATGATCTGCCTGCCGACCGCGCCGAAGAGGTGATTCCACAAGCTGACGTGGTAGCGATCACCGGCACGGCGATCATCAATCATACTTTCGATGAATTGGTCGAGTATTGCCGTCCCGACGCGTATGTGGTGGTGCTCGGCGGCAGTACGCCATTGTCGCCTGTGTTGTTCGAATACGGTGTTGACGCGGTATCTGGTTCGCTGGTTGTGGATATAGACCGCGTTTTGCTTACAGTGAGTCAGGGCGCGACTTTTCGCCAGATTGAGGGGATTAGTAAACTGACGTTGTTTAGAAAGGATTGAAACCACAGAGTCACAGAGGACGCGGAGCTTTCACAGAGTGATTTTTATTAACTGCTGCACGCGTTTGTGACCGCTCATTAACTTGCTTAGTGTTCTCAGTGTTCTTTGTGGTTAATTTATCAAATAGTTAAGGAAGGAAAAAAATGAAAAGGAAAATAATGTTGATTTTGGTGATGGTATTGATGGTGTTGATTACCGCGCAGTGCGGCGGCGCGCAGTCTGGTGAGGCGTTGGTGAAAGCGAAATGCAACACGTGTCACGCGATGGATGTGGTGACTTCCGCGCGTAAAACGTCCACGGAATGGGAGGACACTGTCAATCGTATGATAGGACACGGATTGAAATTGGATGACCAAGAACTGAAAATGGTAGTGGATTATCTTAGTGAGAACTATGGAGGAGAATAATGGTGAATAATTGGCATGGATTGATAAGTTTCTTCATCGCGGATGCCGCGGTGGTTATCGGGTTTGTCGCGATTTTCCTGACTAATCCAGCGGCAGGTATCGTTTATCTGATGGTCGCTGTCGCCGCGCCGTGGCCGGTGCTCTATTTCTATTGCGCTAAGTGTACCTGCCGCGAGGATGGTTGTGGGCACACGGTGCCCGGCAAGCTGACGCGGTTTTTGCCGGCGCGGGCGCAGGGACCATATACTCTCGGTGACTACATCGGCGCGGGGATACCGCTGGCGGTGATGTTTCTGTTTCCGCAGTATTGGTTGTGGCATCACAAGGCGTTGTTCATCATCTTCTGGGGAATGCTCATCATCGCGCTGTTTCAGATTCGCAACTTCGTCTGTCCTGCATGTAGGAATGCAGAGTGTGTGATGTGCGCGGAGCATCAAAAAGAATAACGCGACAAAATTATTATGAATTTGTGTGAGTTGGCACTGGTTCAGTTGGATTTGATTTTCCCTGTCGAAGCTCCTAGCCCTCGTTCGCGAGGGCGCAATGCTGGCTAATGGGCTTAAACGCCCCCGCGG
>CAZSIG010000558.1:1836-3116 GCA_964606195.1 uncultured Anaerolineales bacterium | reverse complement strand
ATCAGGAAAATCTGCGTTCCATTAACTACGCGCCAACAAATCGATATAAACTCTAATGTTTACCACAGAAACGCGAAGGACACATAGTCTTTTTAGTAGTTATTTTCACGAAAGGAACCAAATATATGACAGGTGAAATAGGTCGAAAAAGGAGAAATTGGGCGCGAATTGGTGGCAGGGCTGTTCCCTACTTGTTGATTCTCCCCGTCGCGCTGTACTACGCGGCGTTCTGGCTACGCCCGGTCATCACCGCGATTATCGGAAGCTTTACGGACGCGAGCGGTAATTTCACGCTGCAAAACTTTGTGATGGTTTTCACCGACAAGGCTTTCATGCCCGCGTTGAGAAACACCGCGGTCATCGTCGTCTTTTCGGTCGTACTGGAATTTTTTGTCGCGCTGCTCATCGCGCTATTGATTAACCGAAAGTTCGTCGGTTCGAGCATTTTCCTGTTTCTATCCATGATTCCGATGGCGCTGCCATCCGTCGCGGTCGGCGCGATGTGGATCACCGGTTTGACCGCGCATGGCTGGATGAATAGTTTGCTGCACTACATCGGAATATTGGAAAAGAGCCGCAAGGTATATTGGCTGGCGGGGGGAGATTGGTCGCTGCTGCTACTGGTCATCATCATCGACGCGTGGCAGGTTATCCCTTCGGTGATGATCATCCTACTCGCGGGGTTGCAGAATATCCCCAAAGAGATGTCGGAGGCGGGATACGTTTTCGGGGGAGATTATTTCACCGTCCTCCGCAAGATCACGCTGCCGATTCTCCGTCCGACGATTCAAACCGCGGTGATCCTGCGCCTGATCGCCGCGATACAGATCTGGCTCATCATCGTGCTGCTTCTCGGCTACTCCAGATTGCCCGTGCTGGTAGAGCGCATCGTCTACTATCACAAAGAGGTCGAGCATCTGAACATCAGCTATCAAATGGCGCTGGGTTATACTATTGTAGTTTCGGTGTTAGTATCGCTGGCGGCGGTGGCTTACCTACAGGTTTCGGGGGCGTTCAGCCGCGATAAGGAGGTGGCGTAATGGCAAAGAAAAAAGGCGTGAACATCTACAAACTTGCGCGAAATACCACCTTGTACATCATCGTAATCGGCATCTCGACCGCGATAATCCTGCCGATTTTCTTCATCGTCTCTCTATCATTCCTCTCCACTCGCGAGGCATATCGCTATCCACTGCCGCTGCTCCCCGCGTTCACCACGAAATTCGAGCTTAAACCGAGCGAGCGCGGTTATCTGTTGAGTGTCTATGACCGCGTAGAGG
>CAZSIG010000558.1:0-1736 GCA_964606195.1 uncultured Anaerolineales bacterium | reverse complement strand
AGAAGTCTGCAAATCTGCACCCTCACGATTGTGATTTCGCTATCAATCGGCGGCATGGCGGGGTACGCGTTCGCCAGATACACATTCAGGGGACGCAATATCCTGAAATTCAGCGTGCTCTTCGTCCGTATGTTCCCCGCGGTGGCGATCGCGATGCCGATGGTCATCATTCTGGCTAATATGGGCTTTTATGACAATCCCATCGGCTTATCGCTGGTTTATTCTGTAGGTTCGATTGCCCTGACGGTGTGGATTACCGCGAGCATATTCATGGGTATCCCCGTCTCGCTGGAAGAAGCCGCGCAGGTCTTCGGCGCGACTAAGCTTCAGGCGTTCATGCGCGTCACGCTACCACTCGCACTGCCGGGATTAGCAGCCTGCGCGATGTACGCCTTCTTGGGCGCGTGGAACGAGACGGTGTCGGCGATTATCCTGACGCAGTTTAACCCCACATTTTCCGTCATCGTGTATCAAACGACGCTCGGCGCGGTCGGTCAGGTGAATCTCGCCGCGGCGGGCGGCATGGTAATGGCGCTGCCAACTTTGATATTCACCTTCTTCATTCGGCGGTATATCCAACAGATGTGGGGCGGAGTAACAATATAAACGGAGGAAATATGGCAACACTAAAACTAAAAAACGTGAGCAAGCGTTTTGGTAGGAACGTCATGGCCGTGAAAAATTTCAGCCTAGAAGTGCATGATCGCGAGTATCTCGTTTTGCTGGGGCCTTCAGGTTGCGGAAAAACGACGACTATGCGAATGGTCGCGGGGCTGGAGGAGGTGACGGAGGGCATCATCACCATCGACGGTGAAGACATCACTGACCTGCCGCCGCGCCGCCGCAACGTGAGCATGGTCTTTCAAAACTACGCGGTCTGGCCGCACATGACGGTCTATGACAACATCGCTTTCGCCCTGAAATTGAAAGGGATTAAGAGAGATGCCATCGATAGCACCGTCAGAGAGGTCGCGGAGTTGACCAAAATCGGCGAACTGCTGGCGCGGTATCCGGCGCAGTTGTCGGGCGGGCAGCGGCAGCGCGTCGCCGTCGCGCGCGCCATCGCGGTGAAACCGAAGATTTTCCTCATGGACGAGCCGCTCTCCAACCTCGACGCCAAACTACGCGTCGCGATGCGCACCGAACTGAAGGCGATTCACAACAAGACGAAAGCCACGACCGTCTTCGTCACACATGACCAGTCCGAGGCGATGAGTATGGCAGACCGCATCGTGATTATGAAAGATGGCGAGGTCATGCAGATAGGCTCGCCGGAGGATGTTTACGATAACAGCGCGAGCCTCTTCGTCGCGGATTTCATCGGCACTCCGCCCACTAATTTCTTCGACGTGGAACTGAAGACTATGGAGGGCGCGTATCATTTGACTCACTCGCATTTCGATATGGCATTGACCGGCGCGGACGCGGCGCGGCTGCGAGAGCATGGCAAGGACAAGGTAACATTGGGCGTCAGACCGGAGAAAATCGTGCTGGTCCGTGAGAATGACGCCGTCCTCTCCGCGCAGTGTCTGGTAGCCGAGCCACAAGGTTCGCACCAGATTGTGGCGGTGGAGATCGGCGACAAGATTGTGAAGTTCATCGCCCCCGCGCAGCCCCGAATCGACGCGGGAGAGCCGGTGCATCTCGCCTTCAAGTCGGAGGCGCTGCGGTTCTTCGATAAAGAGACGGGGACGCGAATTTAGGTTAGAACACGAAGGCGCGAAATTGTTACGAAA
>CAZSIG010000557.1:0-3116 GCA_964606195.1 uncultured Anaerolineales bacterium | reverse complement strand
GTACACTCGCGCACGGGATCGTTATAATAACCACAAGGACAGGGATTCATCGCCGCGATGAGCATGAAGTTCGCGGGGAAACTCAGCGTGCCAGACGAGCGGCTGATGGTGACTACCTTATCCTCCAGCGGCTGGCGCATAACCTCCAGCACGCGCGAGCCGAACTCCGGTAGTTCGTCGAGGAACAATACCCCGCGATGTGCGAGTGAGACTTCACCGGGGCGCGGCCAGCGTCCGCCGCCCACCAACCCCGCGTAGCTAATCGTATGATGCGGGGCACGAAACGGACGCACTTGAATGAGCGGCATATCAGAGGGCAGCATTCCCGCCACGCTGTAGATGCGCGTGACATCCAACGCCTCTTCAATGTCCATGTAAGGTAAAATTGAGGGCACAGAACGCGCCAGGAGCGTCTTACCCGCGCCCGGCGGGCCTATCATAATCATATTATGCCCACCCGCCGCGGAAACTTCCAACGCGCGTTTGACATGTTCCTGCCCGCGTACCTCCTGCATATCAACCACCTGAGCGGGATCCAACGGCGCGTTCAGGTCTATATCGGAATCGTAAGGGGAAATTAGTTGATACCCCGTGAGATGTCCTACTAACGAGAGCAAGTTATCTACCGGAATAACGTTGATATCTTGAATCAATGCCGCCTCCGCGGCATCGGCTGCCGGAACGAAGACCGTCTCCATACCGCGCTCACGCGCCACGTTAGCCATTGGCAAAATGCCGTTGGTATGCCGCACACCGCCATCTAGCGATAGTTCTCCAATGAACAAAGAGCTGTCCAAATCAGACGGTATCTGCTGTGCGGCAGCTAACAGTCCCACCGCGATGGGCAAATCGTAGGCGGGCCCCTCTTTGCGCAAATCCGCGGGGGCGAGATTGACCGTAAGCCGCTTATCGCCCGGAAATGGCAATCCCGAATTTTTTATCGCGGCGCGTACTCGTTCGCGCGATTCCTGCACCGCGGCGTTGGGCAAGCCGACAATCGTCATTCCGCCCAAACCATTCGCGATATCGACCTCTACCTCGACCAGTTCACCCTCTAATCCGACCACCGCGCAACTGATGACTTTAGCCAGCATCTTCCCTCCCGAAAGTGACAGATTCTTCATCGCTCACAACCACGCGCCGCACCCAATCCAGTGCCCGCGCCGCGAGCCACTGCTGCGCCAGATCACTGCTTCCGCCGTAGCGTAAAGTTTGCGCCTTTACGCCCGTCGCGGTCGCTAAAGCTGCTAACGTCCCGACATACTCTTCATCGTAGGGACTGCTCTCCATATCGCTGTCTCCCAAAACTACCAAGCATAAATCCACCATTTCAACCTGTTTTATACGTTGGGCGATCTCTACCGCCATATCCTTATTTAGTTCTCCTCGCGTCAGGTTCTCCGCGCTGATAACTTCGGTATAAGCCAATGCCTGCGCGCCCGCTGGTTTAGAAGCCAAGCGCGCCGCGATTTGCCCGGCGGTGTTGCTCTCTACAATCGCGATGCGCAACTGCCGCGCCGCCAACTCGCGCGCGGTCATTTCCTCGATGCTCTCTTGCTCTACCCCGTAAATGTGAACTCCAAGTCGTTCGCGTAACTTGCTCTCCATCTCAGCAATCAATGCCTCCGCTGTCGCTTCGTCTCGCGCCTTTGCCGTAATCCGCACATCGGTTTGTCCCACATGCGCGGAGGTACCGATAGTGGGATTATGAGAGTGCATCAAATCAGCGATGAGGCTGCCGACCTGACTCTCTCCCACTCCACAAGTGCGCAAAACCTTGCTTTTGATGACCGCGGGGCTATCCATCCGCTTCTTTAGCAGTGGGAGTACGCTGTTTTCCATCAGGCGCATCATCTCGCGCGGCACGCCGGGTAGAGAGATTACCGTTCCTTCCGTCGTTTCTACCATAAAAGCGGGCGCGGTGCCCAATGCGTTCTTGATAACTTGCGCGCCGCGCGGTACATAAGCCTGCCGCCGATTGCTCTCGCTGAATGGGGCACTCCACCGCGCAAATAGCGATTTGATATGTTCGAGTAGTTCTGGTTGGAACACCAATTCGCGTTCCGTAGCCTCCGCCACGCCCTCGCGAGTTTTATCATCTACGGTGGGGCCCAAACCTCCGGTGGTAATCACCACATCGGCGCGTTCCAAAGCCCGACGCACGGCGTTCGCGATGCGGGCGCGATTGTCTCCTACGGTGGTGGTGTAATAAACGTCACAGCCAATCTCCGCCAGCCGCTTGGCGATGTACGCGGAGTTAGTATCTACGGTCTCTCCCAACAGCAGTTCCGTCCCAATGGTGATGATTTCCGCGTTCATAGTTTTTTCTGTTGATTCGTGGTGCTCTTCGGATGCTAAGAGATTGCAATCGCGTCGTTCGTACAACCACTCCAGAGCCTCATTTTCGGTTAGGAAAACACTCGCTCGCCCGGTATCTCCGGCAATCTCTACGGCGGTATTGAACAGGTTTCTCAAATAGGCACTGGAGCCGACCAGCGCGATAGCCCCCAAGCGCGGTTGATTGCCCAATTCACGCGCAATCATTTTTACCGCGTCGGCATCAATCATGCCAAGATGCCGCGTCCCCACCAACACATAGCGCGGTTCAGCGGAACGCTCCATAATCTCAAAAAGCCAGCGTTGGGCATCTTCGGTATCCTTTACCGAAACGTGTCCCTGAATCCGCATATAAATGATGCCGTCCTCGCGTTCCTGCATATCAAAATATGGCATATTTCACTCTCCGCGATATATTTACTAGAGTTGTTCTCTAATAAGCTAGGCAGAAAATAGGACGCGGATAAAGAGCTTAAATCCTGAAAAACTTGTACTCAGGGGCTATTCGCGTGAATTCGCGTCCTCTGTGGTTAAAAAATCATAATAAATGCCCGATAAATTCACGTCATTGTACCACATTTATCATAAATTGGCGAACTGTGTGTAAACAATTTGATAATAGCCTGTGATGAAGGTCGAGCTTTCTCGAAGTCAGGTGACGGACACTTGCCGCGCGGTTTAACTGTAGTAGTGGCTTTATCTGGAGCAGGACTTACGCAACTTTGGGTTATTTTTACCGCCGAGGGCGCGGAGAGCGCAAAGCTTTGGTTACAATTTTT
>CAZSIG010000556.1:0-3123 GCA_964606195.1 uncultured Anaerolineales bacterium | reverse complement strand
CCCATCCTCACTCAGATAGCTGCACACCGTAACCTCCATGTCCTGCGCGGTGGCATGTGTACCGGTTTTCCAACCATAACCCTCTTTTAGTTCGATGCCCACTGGCGGCACATCGTAGAGCGCGATGCTGTCCCAAGACGGATAGCCGCCCCAAGGCTGTTTCCAGTTCCAGCCCGGCCCCTCCGGCGCCCAGATGAGCTTCACGCCGTTGCCCTCAATCAATCGCGCCCCGCGGTCGCCATCATCCACGCGCGTTAGCACGATGGGCAGATTATAGGCAGAGACGCCGATTATTATCAGAAGCGGAATGCCGAAGCCCACCGCGTAGCGCCAGTTACGGCGAATCCAATTACGCGGCGGGGTGTATTCCGCAGCGCGGCGCTGTCGTTGGTAACGCGCCTCTAGCAAAAATAGTATGCCGACGATGACGAGCAACCCGCTCATCGGAAACTGTCCCAGCACGCGTTCCCAAGTCAGCGTTCCTCGTAAAAGAGCCGGTCCCCACCACCACACCGTAAAAGCCGCGCCGACGAGGATTAGCAGCCAGCCGCCGAGACGCGGCGCGGTGAGCACTATCAGCGTGAGCACCAAGCAGATGGTCATCGGTATCAAGTAGAATGCCCGATTATACCACGCGCCCCACTACCCCTCGTGATACATCTCCCCCATGCTCCAGTAAGTCCAAAACGCGGTGAAGAGCACCATCACGCCCAACGCGATATAGCCGGGCAGGCGGGGTAGAAGTTTTTTGTTGAACATAGGTCATATTCCCCAATGCGGCGCGTTACGTTTTTACGCCTCACGCCTCACGTTTCACATTCTCATACTCCCGCACGATCTCTCGATGCGCCGCGACGTTTTCCAGGAACGAGCGCCGCATCTCCGCGTCATCTATCGCCGCGGCGCGTTTTTGCAATTCCGCGTAAGTATTTTTCAACACCTCAGCGGCGCGCGTGTCCTGCGTGGTGCCGAGGGCGCGGTAGCAAGTCAGATAGACCAGCGCGGGCTCGTCCATCCCCTCCCAAGTGTTATCTGCCTGACGCTGTAGAATTTCCGCGACGTAACCTTGCGCGGCGGCAGTGTCATCTTGCACTAGCGCCACGCGTGCCAACCCCGCCAAGCCCTCCGCGACCATATTTCCCTGTTGTAGTTCGCGTTGTATATCCACCACTTGTTGGTAAGCATTCTCTGCCTCGTCTAACCGTCCCAACGCGAGCAGCACATGCCCCAGATTGCGCCAGATGCGGTCTAAGTTCGATTTATCGCCGACGCCCTCCGCGAGGCGCAGCGAACGCTCACAGTATTCCAGCGCAGCCTCGTGGTCACCCAGGTAATAAAAGATCCAGCCCAGATTGTACAACCCGCGAATCTCGCCATCGCGATTGCCGTTTTTATGGCTAAGCTGCACACTGCGCTCCAGATATTCCTTGCCGCGCGCGTAATCGCCCATCAGCGTGGCGAACATCGCCAGATTATTCAGCGCGCCGCTCTCCGCCGGTTCGTTGCCGAACTCGCGGCAAATCTGGGCGAACTGCGTCAGGCACTCCTTAGCGCGCCTGAATTCGCCCAGATTGAACGATACCGCGCCCAATCCATTGAGCGTCTGCCCCTCGAAATAGCGGTCGCCTATCGCGCGATATCGCGGCACGGCGCGCTCGAAATACTCTTTCGCGCGGACAAGTTCCCCCTGAAAAAAGTAGACGTTGCCGAGATGGCGCAGCGCATTCGCCTGCATCCGCTCCGAAACCGCGGCGCGGTCGAGTTGTAGGATGGCTTGTAGCTTCTCCTGCGCGGCTTCGTACTGTCCCTGCCGGTAGAGCGCGCTGCCCCATTGCAGATACGCCTCGGCCAGATTCTCCGTCAATTCCACCGCCTCGCGCGCCAACTCCGCCGCTTGTTCGTAGCGCGCCCCGCTGTTCAGGAAATTGGCGCGCTCCGCGAGCAGGTGCCCCAACACACTTCGCCGCGCGGTTTCATCCGCAGACGCCATGCCGCGCACGCGCGCCGCCGCCTTTTGAAACGCCGCTTGCCCCTCGTGGATGAGGCCCGCCATCTGCAAGAAGTTCGCCATGCCCTCCAGGCTGCGCCCCAGCAGGTCCAGGCGCGCTTGCTCCGCCGCCCACCGCCACGCCTGGCGCACGTTAGCCAACTCGCGCCGCAGTTCAGCCAGCGCGTGTCGAGAATCCGCGCCATAGAGCCTCCGCGCCTCGCGCGCCACAAAATCGAGATAGTACGCACTATGCCGCTCTCTGACTTTCTCGCTATCCCTTTTCTCTATCTCGTCCAATTTACCTGCCGCGAACTGGCGAATCAGTTCGTGTAAATCGTAGCGGTGCGGCGCGGTACGGCGCACCAGCGATTTGCGTGCCAGCGATTGCAGATTTTCCGGCGTTGCCATACTCACCGCGCGCGCCGCTTCCCGGGCGAAGCCGCCGCGAAAGACGGCTAACTGCGCCAGCGTGCGCTGTTCCACATCCGTAAGCAGCGCCCACGAACTCTCACACACGGCGCGCATACTGCGCTGGCGTTCGGGGACATCGCGGCGCGTGGTGGTCAGAAAATCGAGACTGCGCTGCATCTCCGTGACGATTTCGGGCAGCGCCAACTGCACCGTCCAGCCCGCCGCGAGCTCAATCGCCAGCGGTATCCCCTCAACGAAGCGGCAGATTTGCGCTGCGGCGGTAAGATTACGGTCATCGGGGACGAACGCCCGCCGCCCGCGCCCGGCGCGCTCGACGAACAGTTCGATGCAAGGGTAAGTCCGCGCCTGCAAGTTCGCGCCCTCCGGCGGCGATGGTAACCCGGCGAGGGGCAGGACACGCTCAGCCTGCAAATCGAGTACCGCGCGCGAGGTGACGAGGATGGTCAGGCGCGGGGCGCGCTGTAGTAGCTCTAAAATAAAACCCGCACCCGCCAGCAAATGCTCGAAGTTATCGAGGACGAGCAGCATCTCGCGGTCGTGAAGGTAGTCACACAGTAGGTCGGCCGGTTCGCCGCGCTCCGGTAACTGCCAGTCGAGCGCGGCGGCGATGTTGGTGGCGAGGAGGTTATGTATATCGCCCCCCTCACCCCAACCCTCTCCCCTACGGGGAGAGGGAGATAGCTCCCCTCTCCCTTTTAGGG
>CAZSIG010000555.1:0-3130 GCA_964606195.1 uncultured Anaerolineales bacterium | reverse complement strand
TCCTTAGCCACCAACAATGCCTGCGCCAGTAATCGCCGCCGCGCTGTCAAATCGCGCACCTGCCCTAATTCCGGCCATTCTTTCGGCGAATTATCGGTATTCCCCGTCAAAAAATCTATCGCCGCTTGCTGAATATGTCCCCGCTGTTCCAATAAACTGTATGTCGCGTGAAATTCGTGGTTCATGGGTTAATTTTCCTCCGCCATGACAAAGCTGACCGCTTCAATAACTGAGGCGAATATCTCTTCTTTAATTTTGTCCGGGGCATACTTGATCGCACGACCGATGATAGTATCCGTGAACGTATGTTTCTCCAGACTCTTGCCAACCTTCAAAAAACGCGCAAATGCCATATACGCGCCCAGAAAATCCTTCGCCTCAAAATCCTCTACCCCATTATCATCCATCAACTCGCGAAATCTTTGCATCACCTTGCGCTGCAACGCTGCTTCTTCTAATTTGGCAACTTTGGCAAACCGCGCCACCACCTGGGGCAGTAACGCCGCTGCTAAAATATAATCATCGGTGGTCGCGTTGCCGAAAGTAAGTTCCTCCATTCCAGCGATAGGCGCTGGTTGCGCGATATGCAATGCCACGCGTAAATCGGGAACATGAGTAACCAGGGTCAGAATGTTTGAATACTCAATAAGTTGATTGGAAAAGGAAACATTATCAGCGCGCCAACCTTGTTCACTCAGCACCTTGCTAAACAGCATCGTAAAGCTCTTTTGAATATCTTCTAGTTCTTCTTCTCTATCCCAATCGCGCAAGATAACCATACGTATCTTACACCGCGGATCCGAGTTTGGATCCAACAACGGTTCCAAAGTCTTTTTAATGGGGTTCTTATCTGGATCAGCATGTACAAGTTTGTGCTTCCCCCCACTCTCGTAGGGAACCACCTTGATCCCCGGCGCAACTAAGTGAGCAATTTGTTTCATCAATCGTTCTTCTGTTTTACCCTCTCCAAAGACTTCGAGGCTCATTCCGTACCTCCTAACCGAAACTGCCATGGTACATCCCATGATTCCCAAACGCGAGGGTCTTTCCCGTTCTCAAGCCACGCCAGCAGATTACGGTAGCGAAACCGCGCTGAAAATAGTTCTCCAGCGCGTAATCCCAGACGGAAAGCCATCGCGTCATCAGAGAACAGTAGTTGTTCTTGCAATAACGTAGTGATGTGCGCCACTACCTCCAAACTCTGCGTACTCATAAACACCTGAATCGGCTTATCCTTGACGATTTCCACCACCGTGCGCAGCAGGCGCCCCAACGATTGCGGATTCATAAACAGTTCCGGCTCCTCCCACAAGAACAAACCGGGTTGCCCTTGCGCCGCGTCCGCCGCTAAAATAGCCAGCGGGGCAAGTAATTTGAACGCGTGGCGCGCCCCATCGCCCCACGTATCAATCGGCAGCATTCCTCCATCCACCGCCGCGAACCCCATACGCTGATTGGGATCGGTCGGCGCCACTTCAAAGTCGATGCGGGCTTGCGGCTGCAAGTCGAAAGTCCGGCTGAAATGTTCCTCAATATGCTCGTACCACGATGCGATTTTGCGCCCGCGTGCAATTAGCGCGGCAGGCAGGTGCGCGGTGGCCACTTGCACATCGTAAAACAACGTTTGCCTGGCGCGTGGTATCTCCCCAGTAACATGCCAACCGCCTAACCCGCTGAGATTATACGTGAACCGCGGATACCATAAAAACAAAAAACGTCGGTCGTCCCAGGGCATGCATTTTTCCCCAAAATAGGTCTGCACCAACGGCGGCATCTCCAATTCCCCCGTAATTCCGCACAACGCGGTACGTAGATGATCGCCCTTAACAAACCCGGTTTGAGTATCTTTACTCTGCAAAGCCTCATAATCATGCAGCGGCGCGGGCAATCCAAACAATTTGATAAAGCCGCGTTCATCCCAACTAGCCGGATTGTCCTTATTCCAACGTGGCAATTCCCCATGCCGCTGCCACATGCGCCCCATCGGCTCTAGTCCCAATAAATCTACATCTGCGGGAACCAGCGCGGGGAAATACTCCCCCGCCCTCGCCGCTAGCTCACAGGGAGTATCGGTCATTGCCGCCAGGTATAACGCTTCCAAGATAGTCGTTTTTCCCGAATTATTGGGACCGACGAGCAAGTTAAACTGCCTAAAATCGCTTATTTCCCCCTCCGCGATCCCTCGGAACCCTTTCAGATACAAATCTGTAATCATTATTGCTCTCCGTTCACAAAATCACAAATAGTTTGGGTATCCTTCACCCCCCACGCGGCTTTTTCAGGATATACTGTCACCTGTAAATCTTGCACATTACCGCGCAGATTCAAGGCAGTCAGCCAATGACTCTTATCTTCTATCATCTGCCGCGTCGTGTTGACGATCGCGGCATAATGATGGGAACTCTGTGAATCGCGCGGCAGCCACACCCAACCCCGGATCAGCCAGGCGTTATCGGGTTGTTGTACTGCCCAACTGACCCCCATTTTGCCGCGTATGCGCTGTTCGCGCTGCAATGTCCCAAAAAGCCATTGTTCCGCGGTTACGGAAGGCCACCTTTGCCCAAATCGCCAATAATTTTTCAACGCGGGGCTAACTGGCACGGCGCCCCCATCTGCTAATTGGGGCAAAATTGCTCTGGTCGCGCCGCGCGCTTGACGCAGTCCATCCACGTTGCGCCACCAATTGACCTGGCGCGGTTGAAAACTTGCCTGAAAGAAAGTGAAAGTTCGCAAATCGGGCAAATCAAGCCGCACGTTGTTTTTTCCCTTCACATCTTTCGCATTCATAGTAGGGAATTTTCGCGCCTTTTGCTGTATTTCCTGACGATCAACAAGTTGGAACAAGCCATACCCTAATTGGGGCTTCGCGCCCAAAGAACCCCATTGCTCCAAAAAGAGCAACAGCGCGGTCATTTGGCGCAAAATCTCTTCGTCCCCTACCAGTTGTAGCTTTAGCTCCTGCTCCTGCCATCCCGGCGGTAAAAACCACCCGCGTTGGCGATTGGGAGGCTGCACTCTGAGAGTAACGTCCTTGTTCCATGCTAAGCTATCTCGCTCACTATGCTGCACCTCCAGCCGAAACCGCCTCCTCCACCCCGTCGTCCCAAACACCTTACACGCGTCGCATATT
>CAZSIG010000554.1:0-3139 GCA_964606195.1 uncultured Anaerolineales bacterium | reverse complement strand
TTTGCCCCTACGTACCGCGACATTGATAAAACTCTAGTTCGTACAGGGCAAACACATAGATTTGCCCCTACTTTTTCTTTCGCTTACGGCGTTTGGGCTTGTCCTGTTTCGGTTTATCCTCCTCGCTCTTTTCGAACGAGGTGATAAGTTCGTGGAACAGTTGCGCGGGGTCGGTCTCCAGCAGTTTGTCTAGCTGTTCTCTGCCCTCTTGCGCCACGACGCGCCATTCCTCCATCTCGTCGCCCTCGTAGTCGTTCAGCAAGCCGAGCGTGTACAGCGCCTCGTCCAAACCGCGCACGTTCGGCTCGTATTGCTCCTTGAGCATCTCGAAACCGCGCCGATGCCCTAGATTGGTGAAATTATAGAACGCGCCCTCGTCCCCCGCCTCTTGGGAGTGTAACTTCATAATCGCGTCGAGCGCGGCTTCGGTGGGTATCTCGCAGAGCGCGCCGGAGACGTAGATATCGTAGCTCATGTCGCCCTGCCCCAACCGCGCGGCGGCGGGTTCTATGACGGCGGGGCCAATCGCCTGTAACGCCGCCATCGTCGTCTCCATCATGTAATCGCTTTGATCGCCGTGCATCATCAGGTCGAGGATGGCGGGGATCGCGGGATCGGCGACGCCGGGGTGCTCGCGGGCGATTTTGGTCAGGGCGCGCACCGCGCGCAACGCCGCCCAGAAGTTGTTCTCATCCAGCAGATAGGTCAGGTCTGGCACCACATCCGGTCCCAGCGCGACCACGCGCTCCACTATGTCGGGCATGACGTTGAGGCGCGGGGAGCCGATAATCTCCAGTAACACCTCGCGGCGGGCATCTTCATCCTGCGCGCCGCGCAGTTTAGTCTCATCATCTTCATCGATGCCCACCTGCGCCATCAACGCCAGCGACATTCCCAGCACCTCCGCGTAGCGTCGCGAGTCGGTGGGGGGATTATCGGCGAAGGCGGAGACAAGTTTGTAGGCGTAGAGGTTGCGCCAGCGATACCCTTTGGGACGCCCGCCCATCATCCAGGCGCCTTCCCAGCCGGCTAAGTCATCACCGCGCCGCTCCATAGTGATGATTATTTCGGTGATGATGTAGGGGAGCAGCCCTTGATATTTTTGATACGCGGCGTTGAAGAACGCGTTGATGAAGTTCTCCGATAAAACGAGCGTCTTGCCCAACCAGTATTCCAGTGTCCACAACACATCCTCTGGTCCTTGGTGCATGGTGGCTTTGACCTCATCCGCCGGGCGAGATACGCCCGCTGCCGCCGCGAGGGAGATGGGCGCGGTTTGCCAAGGCATGTGTCCGGGGTAGTCGAGTTGTAGATACCGCTCGACCAGGCGCGGAATGGTGTCGATGTCGGGTGAATTGAGCAAGCTATTGAACGCGGCGTACGCCACGCTGTCATCGTGGGGGTAGCGTTCTATGAACCGCCACAGCGCGGCGCGGGCTTCTTTGGAACGATAGTATCCTAGCGCTTCGATCATGCCCACAACCTCGTAGTGTCTCGCCCCGCGCATATTTTGTACGTCCACTTCGTCCAACTCGGCTATGATCTGCGGCAGTATCGCGGTGGAGCGCAGTTTGCCCAGCGCGGCGAAGATGTTACGCTTGGTGCTTCCTTTGCTTCGCGGCAGGGCGTCTAGCAACAGCGGTTCATACCGCGCATCTTCGCTATCGCCGATGATTCGCGCGGCTTTGCTGCTGAGGATCGTTTCGGGGTCTTTCAACAAGACCGCGACATTCTCGGCGGCTTGCCGGGGATATTGTGTCTCTATCCGTTCCAATGCCCATTGCCGAACTTCGTACGCGGGGTGTTGCAGGAAACGTTTGTAGTCGTCGAGCGTCCAAAATAATTCTGGTTTTGTGTCCATTAAAGTTAATCTCCTTTTTTGCCACTAATTTTTTGTAGCGCACCCATAAAGGGTGCGCCTACGATGTAGCCGTCCCCTTTACGGGGACGCTGACCGCGCCAAATGCACAAGTCATTATACACTATTTCTTAGTTCGCGTGCTTGGTGCGGGCGGATAGTCCAAAGAAGAACACCAGCGCGACCAACGATATGGCGACCCAGAGTATCGCCCAGAGGAGCGCGGGAATGTGCGTCAATCGCGCCAGCGCGACCGCGTCGTTGACTACGTCGCTGGTTGGCGCGAAGGCTCGCGGGCTAAGTAGATCGCTGCCTATGTCGAGCAACGCGTACAGGCAACTGGCAACGGCGACGAAGCGCAGAATGTAGTGATTTATGGTGTCGGATAGATAGCGCGCGCTGAGCAGCATCGCGATCGCGGCGACGAAGCCATAAGCTAGTCCGAACAGGTTGCGGATATATAGTAAAGTGCTCAATGCCACCAGCGCCGCCAACGCGATCATCAACTCTTGTCCCCAGCGCCGAAAGCTGGATAGGTAGAGCAAGACGCCGCCCACTAGCACGCTGCCGGTATATCCCGCGGAGAGAATGATGAACCGAATGCCGCCGCGCGTGTAGGTCATGCCGCCTTCGTTGGGGTAAATCATAATTTTGTCTATTCCCCCACCGGTGAGCAGCGCCGCGGCGGCGTGTCCCAGTTCGTGCAATAGGACGACGAAAATTTTGATGGGATAGACGAGGGGAGTGTTCCAGAAGATCAGCACCAAAATAAAAACCGCGCCTAATATCAGGCTCGATTTGAGGTCTAGTTCTCGTTTCAACCGCGAGATGGTGTTCATTAGTTCTTGCTCCACAATGTTCTTCGGTTATTGTAGCACGAGGGGGGAAATGGAGCAAGTTCGTTCGCGTGGTTGGAGTGGTTATTTTAATTAGGGCTTTCTCAAAGTCGCGCGGTGTGCACTATATGTCACCCTGAGCGCAGCGAAGGGTCTCGTTTTTCCACCGATTTTATGCACCCTAATCAGCCGGTAACAGTTATAGCGCAAACGAGCTGCTTCGCGTAGTTTATCCCCGCACGGGGGCTCAGCATGACATCTTATAAAAAGATCTACTAGGGTGTTGCCCACGCGGTTTGTACTTTGAGAAAACCCTATTTTAATATATCCAGGACTTACGCAAGTTCAGCATAATTTTACCGCCGAGGGCGCGGAGAACGCCGAGGAGTGAAAGTAGAATTCTATTTGCATAGCAAAACCGACTTCTAATGAACGTTGGTGAGCG
>CAZSIG010000553.1:0-3146 GCA_964606195.1 uncultured Anaerolineales bacterium | reverse complement strand
CTATTCCGCCGCGTTCTCAAACGAGTAATCGCGGTCTATCACCGCTGCCTCAATCGCCCACACACTTTGCGTCCCCTCGATCACGCGAATGAGCGCGGAGCCGACGAAGCCGGGGGGAATGAATCCGTAGTCACCCAGACGGATATAATCCACCTGCCCGCCCATCATCACCTGATCGATCGCGTACATGATCCCGCCAGACTCATCGTAGAACTCGATCTTGACCTTCACGAAGCCGGGGTTCGGGTTCATGTTATGCAGCACAATTTCGGTGCCCGCGTCGTCTGACGGCGTGCGCGATAGATAGGGAATAGCTAACAGTGTAGTCCATTCCTCATAGCCATACGGCGTCGCGTTGTAACTGACCGCTTGCGAGTTCTCCACGTTATCCAAATTGACCACCGAAAGGATGTGCGCGGGGGCAACTGGTTCTGGGGAAGACATCGAATCTGCATCCCATGAATGCGATTCTATGCGGACGCTGCCGCCCTCTGCCAAATCCCTCAATCGCGCGGGCAAAGTGAAGATATGCGAACCGCGCGGGCAGATCCACTCTACCATTGTATGAATGATGTCGCCCGAAGCGTCGAAGAAATAGACCTTCGCCAGGGCGTTGGCTTTCGCGTTGAGATTTTGCACCGGAATATCGGGATACGAGCTGTTCCATTCGCGATACAGGAACGGGGCGGTGTTGACGAATGGGTCAACGATCCCGCGCACCCCTTGATAACTCTCCAGCATGTGCGCTATTATGTTATGATGATGATCCACCACCACCGCTAGCGGTTCGGTGGAGCGAATCCAGACCGTACCCTTGAACCCATCAAGCAGCTCGTTCAAATCCGAGAGTCTGATACGCATAGATTGACCCTGCGGTAACGTTCCCGCATTCACCACGACCGACTGCGCGCACCCTGGCACATTCTCTTGAAAGTGCAGTTCGATGGAATTGATGCACTCGCACCCCGCGTTTTGCAGGTATAAGGTACTGACGAAACCCGCCGCGTTTTTGTATAACAGCGGCGCGTAGTACATATAGCTACCGGTTTCTGGGCTTTTCGCTTCTACTTCGCGCTCCGAAAGCCCGCGATAGATCGACTCTATATCACCGCTGTTATCTGATCCGCGTCGTTTGATCACCGCCGCCAAGTCTTCGCCATCTACATGCCCCTCCCAACCATTGATGCCGCCGGGGCAAGGTGGTTGCCAGGCTGCCGGCCCCGGTCGATCTTCATCATTGGGATCGGGATATTCCACACTGCCGGGCAGCACGGAGTAGATGATGGCACTCCGCGCCTCTTTAGGCGCCTTCCACTTGAGCATTCCGCCGGGGGGAATCAACC
Source organism: uncultured Anaerolineales bacterium (assembly GCA_964606195.1). Taxonomy (GTDB): domain Bacteria; phylum Chloroflexota; class Anaerolineae; order CAZSIG01; family CAZSIG01; genus CAZSIG01. Next base: position 1,803 of record CAZSIG010000553.1, on the reverse strand, counting down.
CACTCGCGACCATAGTATCCGGCGTCTGCCCGGGGCATATCCCGCCCGAAAGATCCACCATGACATTCCAATAGAAGATGGTCGCTTTGGTCGCGGTACTCCCTACATTTTGCACGTAAATCCAGCTTTCCCAATCATCATCTGCGACTCCATCGACTGCCGGTCCCAACGCGGGGACATATATTCGCTTGCCCGTCGCGGTGACGTTAGCAGGCCACACCGGAATAGCGGTATAGCCGCTCGCGTCGTCGCCCGTTAAGGAAATACTCGAAGTAGATGTATAGGCAATTGTAGGTAAAAGTAAAGTTTCCTCTACATCCTCCTTAGGAGAATCAGGCACCAACACCGCCGCGGGTTCAGCTTTGTACTCTGGCTCTTCTGATCTCTCCAGCGCGGTTTCGGTTACAACTTCGGGTTCATCACTCTTCTTCTCCACAGGCGCGGGAACCTCCGGCGCGGCGGCAATCGGCATCGCACCCACATCCAAGCCCTCCGTATCGACCATCTCTTTCCACCATCCTGCCTCGTCGAAAACCGCGAACTTCAACGCGCCGTTGCTGGCGTCGTAATAACTGACCTCCATCAGCCCGGACGCGCTCAACGCGAGGGAACTGTATCGCCCCACATCTCCCTCCGTATCGACCGCGCCAGTGCGCCAAACTACACCATCGAACGAAGCGAGATTTAGATTCCCGCGCGCATAGTAGGTCAGCCACAAGTTATTCGCGGAGTCTGCCTCCAACGATGCCTCTGCCAAATGCTCCGTGTCGCTATCCACAGTGTCAACCTGCCAATCGCCCGAACTCAAATCATAGCGCGCCACCTTGAGCGCGCCATTCACGTCGAAATAGGCGATGCGCGGTTGATCTTGAGAATCGAGTGCCAACGCGCCGGGGCGCCCGACGCGGTCGCGCGTGTTGACGGTCTGCATTTGCCAGAAAGTGCCATTGTAGGTCGCAAACTTGGTGCTTTGATTGGTCTGATCGTAGTAGCTAATGGTCGGATGACCGCTCGCGTTCAGACGCAGCGCGGTATATAATCCCACGTTGCCCCAAGAGTCCACCGTCTCCACCCACCAATTCACGCCGTCAGACCGCGCATACCTCAAATCACCATTGGTGACATCGTAGTAGCTAATGTGCGGCGCGCCCGTCCAATCGAGCGCGATAGAGGAATATCGTCCCACATCGCCTGTATAGTCCACTGTATCTACTTGCCACTGTCTGCCATCGTACACCGCGTATCTCAGATCACCGTTGTAGCTATCGTAATAGCTGATGTGCGGATTGCCCATAGAATCGAACGTCAGAGAAGTGTCCCACCCCGTGCCCTGTTGGGGATCTACGGTAACGACATTCCACGCGTTGTTATCCTGAAACGCGTATTTGAGATTTTGCGCGCTGGCGTCGTAGTAACTGATGTGTGGCGCGCCGCGTCCATCCACCGCGAGCGCGGAATATTTCCCGACATCATGTCCCACAGGCAGCGTATCCGCCGCGACGGGACTTCTACGCAGCGATATCGCGGTGCCACAAGTCGCCCCCAGTACCGCTAATATCATCAAGCCTATCAAAAACTTCTTAACCATTTTTCTTAATCTCCTTTTTTAGCTTATCTTTTTGACTATGTTAAGCAAAAAAATTAGGGGGCAGTTTCTCTCCTTTTCAGGTGAAAAACATGCCCCCTAGATGTCCAACATTATAACCGCGTTGTGATTTATTCAAATCATTTCATTCTCCTTTCTTTTTACAATTTGCAATTTGTATATTTGCCCATTTGCCATCATGGATCAACGCAGGTCGG
>CAZSIG010000552.1:0-3148 GCA_964606195.1 uncultured Anaerolineales bacterium | reverse complement strand
CAAATTAACGGGCAAACGAGACCCTTCGCGTAGTTTATCCCCGCACGGGGGCTCAGGGTGACATGTTAGGCAACCCGCGCGACTTTGGGAAAGCCCTATTCCAATCTCTTCTTGAACCGCGCGGCTGCCAGTATCAATATCACCGCGCAGAAAATCAACAATATTCGCACCTCGTCGCTCACGACGCTCAAGCCCACACCTTTGAGCATGATGCTGCGGTTGATAATTAGCTGGTACCTCAGCGGCACCAAGTAGCTGAGCATTCGCAGAATGAAGGGCATGGCATCCAAAGGGAAGAAAAAGCCCGACAGGAAAATCGACGGGAGAATAGTGAACATCGTCATGTACATCGCTTCCTGTTGTGTCCCCGCGCTGGATGAGATAAACAGCCCGATTCCCAGCGAGGTTAACAAAAACAGGCTGGATAGAGTCAGCAACAGGGGCAGACTACCGCGCAATGGCACCTCGAACCAAAAAACCCCTATGACCAATACCTCTAACAAGTTAATAAACGCGATGCAGGCGTAAGGAACGACCTTGCCGATTATCAACTCGATAGACTTGATAGGCGTGACGATGAGCTGTTCAATCGTGCCCTGTTCGCGCTCCCGAACGATGGACAGCGCGGTGAACATAGTGGCTAGATATTGCAAAATCATGCCCAACGTGCCGGGAATCATGAAATAGACGCTGCGCATCTCCGCGTTGTACCACACACGCGGGCGCACATCCACGCCGGGCAAGCTCTCGGTGTCTATATTCATGCGCTCTTGAATGAGTTCCGTGGAATGTGCTTGCCCGATGCTCTGCGCCGCGGAGAAGGCGACGCTCGCCACGCTGGGATCAGAGCCATCTAACGCGAAGCTGACCGCCGCTTGTCCCGTCTTCTCGATGTCTCGCGCATACCCCGCGGGGATGATGATTCCCGCTCGTACATCTCCCGCGTCCAGTAGATGAGCCACATCATCTTGGCTGTTGACGTATCTTGTAACATTGAAATAATCGGACGTTTGATAGGTATCAATCAGCGCCCGACTACGCGCCGTCTTGTCCGCATCGAAGACCGCGGTAGCGAGATGTTCCACGTCGGTGGTCGCCGCGTAACCGAGCAGAATGAGCTGCAGAAACGGCATGAGAAACATGATGCCCAGAGAGCGACGGTCGCGGAGAATGTGAATGAACTCCTTACGCATAATCGCCCAGGTCCGCCCAATCATCGTTCCCCCTCATCACCGCGTAAGCCGTACCAGTAAAAATCGGCTATGCCCATCGCTATCTTACCGGCAGATTGGTTATCTTCCAACATTTCGGGAGCGAACCAAATAAAACTCAAAAAACCGCCCATCATCACGCGCGTGATGATTTCCACGTTGAGCGGACGTAACGCGCCAGCAGCGATCAATTGGTGCATTTTATCCGCGATGCGCGCCGTTACCGGGGCGATGATTTTCTCCTTGTAGGTCTGGCGCAATTCTTCATCTAGCATTAGCTCCTGCACCAACGCGAAGATTAGCGGACGATTTTGCCGCACCAGCGCGATCCTGTGTTGAATGATCTGTTCCAGCCAGGCTACCGGATCGCGCCGCTCCTCCAATCGCTCTTCCAAGAACATACCCAATACATTTTCCGCGAGGTTATCCATCAATGCCAACAACACGCCGCGTTTGTTTTCGAAGTGATAAAACAGGCTACCCTCAGCTATATCAGCCACTTCTGCGATCTGTTTTGTGCTAGCCCGTGCATAGCCATGCTCCGCGAATACTCGCGCCGCAGCGTCAAGGATTTTCTTCTTACTCCGCGCCGACCGCCGTTCATGCCGCGATTGATATTCTTCTGTCATCCTGCCTCCGTTACAATATCAAGTGGTTACTCAAATTTAAGTGTGCGCTCAATATTATAACGGATTAGGGGAATTTTGTCAAGCGCGAAAACGCGGCGCGTAATGTTACGTTTCACGTTTCACGTCTTCACCTTTCAATCCAATTTCTTAACGCTCAAAAAAATCACCGTCATTATCGTTATTCCAATCCCCAAAAAGAGCAATTTGATTACCTGCGGCAAAAACGCGGAGATGCCGACGCCTTTCAACAGAATGGCGCGGAGAATAATCAACCAGTGGCTGATGGGAAAGAGATTGGATACCGCGCGCATCGCGGGCGCCATCGTCTCAACCGGAAACGCATAACCGGAGAAGACCATCTCGACCATTATCACCACGAACATCAGCAATAACGCTTGCTGCTGTGTGCTGGCAATCGCGGAGATCATCAAGCCTAAGCCCAATACTACCATGAGGTAGAAAAAAGCCATTCCCAACAACAGTGCCCAAGAGCCTTTCATGGGCAGGTCGAAGCCGACCAGTGCGACGACGAGCATCAACAAAAAGATACTGTAGCCCATCAGCACCGCGGGGACCGCCTTGCCAATCATCATCTCCAGCGAACTGAACGGCGTGACCATGAGCTGCTCCAGCGTGCCCAGTTCGCGCTCGCGGGCTATCCCCAACGATGCCAGCATCAAGGTCATCGCCTCTAGCATAAATCCCAACTCCGAAGGCAACATGAAATTCGCCTCTTTGAGTTCCTCGTTGAACCAAATCCGCACTTGCGGGCGAATCAGCGACGCGGTCGGCATTCCCAACGCCAACGCGGAGGGCATAAATCGCTGTCCGTAATTCGCCACTACTCCCTCCGCGCTGTTGACCACCTTGCGCGCCGCCATCGGGTCCGCGCCATCGACAATAACCTGCACCTGCGGCGCGGCGGCGGTAAGCGATAACAAATCATCACTGAACCCGCGTGGGATGGTGACCGCGGCGACCACTTCCCCTTGCTCTATAAGTGCCAGACTCTCGCGGTCATTCGTCAGGCGATTGGTGATGTCAAAGGTCTCTGTGTTGACCATCGCCTCTACCAAACCGCGACTCTCGTCAGTGCGATCCAAATCGACCAACGCGGTCGGTAGGTTCTCGATGGGAAGCATCGTGGAGTACGCGATAAACGCCAGCTCCGAGAGCGGACCGAGAAAGAAGAACACCAGCAATGGCTTGTTGCGCCACAACTGGATAAGCTCTTTGCGGATCATTTGCCAAATTCGTAATATAGATAGCATGATTAGAGATGTAAAACGTAAAACGTGAAACGTGAAG
>CAZSIG010000551.1:0-3151 GCA_964606195.1 uncultured Anaerolineales bacterium | reverse complement strand
TTGATTTTCGGATTGACGCGGGGTAAATCGGTGCCCAAATAGCTGCGCAGGGGGAAAAATGGTAGTTTGCTGGCGCCCGCGGTGTATCGCCCCACCATCCCGAAGTGCGAATATTCCTCCAATTCGATTGCATGAGGGACTCCCTTCTCTACGGCGCGGCGCACACAGTACAGCGGTCCGACGCCGGGGTTGCCCAAATAGCTGAACACCATCTTGCGCGCTACCCCCGCGGCGATCATCTGGTCGTAAATCAGATCAGGAGTCATACGACATAAGGTCAAATCACGCCGTCCTTGCCGCATGATCTCGTGCGCCGCGGCGAAGCAGATGAACGCGGTGAAACCCTCAATCGCTATCGTATCGCCATCGTGAACGTACTTGGCTATCGCGTCTCGCATAGTTATCAATTTTACTTCCATTCGCTAACCTCCATAAACTAATTCTGGTAATCGCGTGATGATTAACTGCAGAGGGCGCGGAGAAGAATAAGGGGGAAATCATGGAACACAGATTATAGGGTCAACGCAGATTTGTGGGGGAGATATGATAAGTCGCGCTACCACGCGGTGCGTAATGCCGCCGTAGGGCGGCTTTCTTAGCCGCCGTTCTAGATCATTAGCCCCCCCAACGGCAGGTATGGAAACCTGCCCTACCCCATAAATCCGCGTAGAGCCAGATTACACTGATTTGGCTGATTTTCACTGATTTTGCGAGATTAGGACTGGTTCAAGTGGATTTGATAACCGCGCGGGTATGTGCGGGGGCGATGGTTGCCTACGGTTGACCGCGTATAGACTTCCGAAGTTTTTCGAAACTTCGGAAGTCTGCGAAAAGCCAACTCACCTGAACCTATGCCTGTTCTAGCTGGCAAGAATAAGCGAAAAATTAGTGAAAATTCGTGAAATTAGTGGCAGAATTTCTCTGCTCTCTGTGCCTCTGTGATTAGTTACCCTTCTCTCTCCACCTCTGCCACCGTTTCAGCGAATATGTCTAGCGCGATGTCCGCGTGCTTCTTTTGGAAAGTCAACGCGGGCGTGAAGCGCAGCATATTGGGACCGCATCCCAGCAATAACAAGCCCTTTTGGAAACATTTATCCACTACCGCGTCTCGTTTTTTCGGCGCGGGTGCTTTCCCCGTTCCATCATTGCATTGATTACAGTCAGATTTTCCGTTTTTATCCTGTACGAATTCCACTCCGATCATCAAGCCCAGTCCGCGCACATCGCCGATAATATCGGAAGTTTTCGCGACCTGTTTTAACCCATTTAGCAAGTATTCGCCGACGACGCGCGCGTTTTCCATCAGCGAACTTTCGATCAGATCTAAAGTTGCCAGCGCCGCCGCACACGACACCGGATTACCGCCGAAAGTGCCGCCGTGTGAGCCTTTGTTCCAGTCCATGATGTCAGCCCGCGCGATCATCGCACCCAGCGGCATTCCCGACGCGATCCCCTTCGCCAGACAGATGATGTCCGGCACTACGTTCCAATTCTCACAAGCGAACATTTTGCCGGTGCGTCCGACGCCCGACTGTACTTCATCCGCCACAAGCATGATGCCATGTTCGTCGCACAGTTTTCGCAGGCGCGGTAACCATTCTGGCGGGGGCACGATCATTCCCCCTTCGCCCTGCACCGGCTCGACAAATATCGCGGCGACCTCAGTGGACGGTACGGTGCGATGGAAAATCACATTTTCGATAAAGGAGATACAAGCCACGCGGCAGGAGGGGTATTCGAGGTTGAAGGGACAGCGATAGCAATAGCCGTAGGGGAGATGATCGACGCCGGGAAGCATGGGGCCGAACCCTTGATGATACAGCGGTTTGCTGCCGGTCAGAGAGAGCGCGCCCATTGTTCTGCCGTGAAACGCGCCATGAAAGGCGATCAACCGCTGGCGTCCCGTGTGAAACCGCGCCAGCTTAATCGCGGACTCAATCGCCTCCGCACCGGAATTGGTCAGAAATACCTTCTTAGGCGCAGCGCCCGGCGCAAGATTTGCCAGTCGTTCCGCCACTGCGCCATACTGCTCGTAGTAGAAATCCGCGCCGCACAGATGAATCAGTTGTGAAGCCTGCTTACAAATCGCCTCGGTGACGCGGGGATGGCAGTGCCCGGTCGAGCAAACCGCGATGCCCGCCATGCAGTCTAAATATACGTTACCATCCGCGTCCTCTACATACACATCCTCGCCGCGCACCGCGGCGAAGGAATAGGCGCGCGGTAACGACGGTGAAGTGTAATGATCGTCTCTGGTAATCAATTTTCGAGCGCGGGGACCCGGCGGCTTAGTTTTTACAATTACTTTGTTCAGACTAGGCATTATAAATATCCTCCTTGATATTTAGGGAATTTATCGACATTGATAAATTTTCACATTTACGTATTCTTTTGTGCTTTGTTGGATATTGTACTCAATATCAAGGGGAATTGTCAATTCATGCGGTTGATGCGCGGTGGTCGAGGTGTGATGCCCCTTGATGGACACGAGCGAATCGTAGGGGGGAGAACCGCATAACGCGGTTCTCCCCCACTCATTCAACGAGTATACAGGAGTGTGCCAGTTTAACTATACCCCTTTCGCAGGACAAGCCTCAGAATACATGTCCTTTAAGTATGACCGGCAACGATGTGCGGTAAAAGGTGAAATCGAAATCTCGCGGCGTAGTGGTCGTATCACTTCGGGCGTGCCCCTGAGTTTCAATCCGCTCTAGAGCCCCGCGGCGCACCCGCACCGTCCAGATCAGGGTGATCCGCTCGCCCGGCGCCAGATTAGGTACCGTCGTAATGACATATCCTGCCCCATAGTCCCCGTCTGTGCCTACCGATTCTCCCCCGGTAACATTTACAAATGTACCGTTGTTCGGAATGCTGCCGGTGACCACGACGTTAGTCTGGGCTTCGGTGCAGGTCACGACGAGGGTGTAAGTAACGAAGTCTCCCGCGTATATCCCCGTCAGATAGCCATAAACTGCGTCTCAGTGACTTCTTCTTCTACCTCTCCCCCACCAGGTGGCTCGATCGGTCCGATCCCGATGGGCTCCGGCAGTTCCGCCCTATCGGCCAGAGCGCTGTTCTGGATCGTCTCGCCCACGGCGCCCTCATCCACCGTCACGCGGAAGATCAGGGTCGCGCTGGCGTCACCCGCCAG
>CAZSIG010000550.1:0-3156 GCA_964606195.1 uncultured Anaerolineales bacterium | reverse complement strand
CTGAGGAAGAACCGCAAACAGAAGAATAATCACAAGTGAAGCGTGAGACGTGAAGCGTGAAGAAAGTAACAAGCTACGCGAGATACTTTCCGGTTCACGTCTTCACGTTTCACGCATTACGTTTTAGGTTTATGGCACAGACGATTTTAATAGTAGACGACGAACCCCGTATAGTCAAACTGGTGCGCGACTACCTGGAGCGCGCCGGTTTTGGCGTACTCACCGCCCATGATGGGAAAACCGCGCTGCAAATGGCGCGGCGCGAACAACCTGATCTCATCGTGCTCGACCTGATGCTGCCCGGCATGGACGGCTTGGACGTTTGTCGGCAACTACGGCAGGAGAGCGCGGTGCCGATTATCATGCTCACCGCGCGCGTCGAGGAGGTTGACCGCATCGTAGGGCTGGAATTGGGCGCGGATGATTACGTCACCAAGCCGTTCAGTCCGCGCGAAATCGTGGCGCGAGTGCGCGCTACGCTGCGCCGCGTCAGTGGAGAAATAGGAGCCCCCACCATCATTCGCGCGGGCGATCTCGAACTCGATACTGCGACGATGATGGCAAGCATCGCGGGCGAAGCGGTAGAATTGACCGCTACGGAGTTTCAGCTTTTAGCGACACTAGCGCGGCAGCCGGGGCGCATCTTCTCTCGCGAACAGTTGCTAGAAGCGGTTCACGGTGTGGCTTTCGACGGCTACGACCGCAGCATAGATTCGCACATCAAAAACCTGCGCCGCGCCATCGAGCCAGACTCGCATAACCCGCGATATATTCAAACTGTGTATGGGATGGGGTATCGTTTTTGTGAAGCGTGAGGCGTAAAACGTGATGCGTAATGCGTGAAGCGTATCATGTTAGGGCTTTCTCAAAATCGCGGTTTAAGGTAACGGGCACTTACGCAATACCGCCCTATATTCAAGATAAACTTCAGACAAAACTATTATTACAACGAGATTTTCCAAACTCCATGTCATTCTGAGGAGCGCAGCGACGAAGAATCTCGCGCTACGCTGGATTATTACTTCCTAAAACGAGATTCTTCGCTCCCGGTGGTCGCTCAGAATGACACTCTAGCGCGAAGTCTCGTTGTAGTGCTATTACTACAGCTAAAACGCGTCATAAGTGCCCGTCATCTGACTTTGAGAAAGCCCTGCGTATCGCGCAACTTGTATATCTTCTTTACGTTTCACGTTTTACGCATTACACATTACGGAATTATGAAAAACAAAAAATATCATCATTATCCACCTTGCTCACACAAGCCGCCGTTTTGGGAAAAACATGGCGCACATAACGCGGGGCGTCACAGCAGTGAAAAGCTGTTTCTGCGCTTCGCCTTTGTTTTTGGCTTGCTGGGCTTGCTGGGCTGCGGAACTATAGCCGCGTTGGTAACGGGCGCGGCGTTTCTGGTAGACCACCGTATCTCCCATGAACCGCGCCCTTTTCACCTCCTCATTCCGCTGATCGTCGCGATATTTCTGTTCATCGCCGGACTGCGATTGGTGAGCAGACGCGCGGCGCGGCGGTGGTTCTCGCCCCTAAGCGCAATCATGAACGCCGCCGACGCCCTCGCTGCCGGAGATTTTTCGGCGCGCGTACCACTGCATGGCGACCGCGAGTTTCGGCACCTAGCCTACTCGTTCAACCGTATGGCTGAGGCGTTGGAAATCGCCGCCCGCCACCGCCGCGAGCTTCTTGCAGACATCGCCCACGAACTGCGCACACCGTTATCCATCGTACAGGGCAACCTGGAGGGGCTGCGCGATGGCGTCTATGATGCCACGCCGGAGCAACTGGACTTGATACTCGACGAAACGCATAAACTCAGCCACCTGATCGAGGATCTACGCCTTCTGACGCTGGCAGAAGCGGGCCAGCTCCCCCTCGATTTTCAATCCCTGAACGTATCCCAATTGTTAGCCGATGTTCGCGACGCGTTCATCTGCCGCGCCGACGAAGCAAACATCACTATCGTGGTGGAAGCCTCCGCCGCACTGCCCCCACTCCACGCCGACCCGCAACGATTGGGGCAGGTGCTCAATAATTTAGTCACCAATGCGCTGCGCTATACACCCGCGGGCGGCAAGATAACTCTGGGTGCCGCAGCATGCGCCGCTGAAATCAAGCTGTGGGTCGCGGACACCGGCGCGGGTATTCCCCCTGAAGATTTATCGCGCATCTTCGACCGCTTTTGGCGCGGCGATCCATCGCGCACGCACGAGGAGGGCGCGGGGAGCGGGCTGGGTCTAGCCATCGCCAAGAGCTTGATAGAGGCGCACGGCGGGCGCATTTGGGCAGAGAGCGCGGTGGGCGAAGGAACGGCTATTTCGTGCGCCTTGCCGTTGATACAGTTGGACGACTGAGTTTAATAAAAATTATACAAAACTCTGCGTTATCCGCGCCCTCGGCAGTGAAATTATGCTGAAGTTGTGTAAGTCCTATAATCAACTCTCTTGCGCGAGACACCATTGTAACCGCGCGATGGTCAATGCTAACCATGCTTCAATGGCATCAGATACCTCCTCGCGGTGTATTGCCCACCGCGCCCAGTTCAACTCTGTTATCCCCACCTCGAACGCCGAAAGCCGCGCCAGCCGCCAGGGTGCCAAATCCCACACGCGCACCGGACCATCGGACGCGCTGCTCACTAACCACCGCCCATCGGGACTGAACGCGACATAACTTGTGTAACCTTTTTCCTCCGGCAGAGTTGCCAGATGCTTCCCCCCAGGCAACTACCACAAGTATAACTTTTGTTTATAATGTCCTCCGCCAACCAGCAATGCGCCATCGGAGCTGAGTGCCATACGCCAAATTTCCGGCGCGTCCAAGATTTTTTGTAGCTTGCCTTCGGGCAATTGCCACAACCGCGCCGTGCCATCGGGACTACCGCTGATTAAAAGCTGTCCGTCAAGCGTCACTATAAGATTGTTAGCTCCTTGTGAATGCCCTGTCAACACCGCGCCGAGCGTGCCATCGGGCACGCGCCACAGACGTATGGTCTTATCCCAACTGCTGCTGATTAGAGTTTGCCCATCAGGAGTGAAGCATACCTCGTCGATAGCGTCGGTATGTCCTTCGAGAGTCGCTAATTTCGCGGGGGCAGACGTGCGCCACAGCATTACGCGCGTATCGCGATACCAGCGGTTGTTGTAT
>CAZSIG010000549.1:0-3165 GCA_964606195.1 uncultured Anaerolineales bacterium | reverse complement strand
AAAGCGGGTAAGGGGACTCGAACCCCTGACATTCAGCTTGGGAAGCTGACGTTCTACCACTGAACTATACCCGCGTATATCTCTTTAACGAGGAAGATTATAGCATAAGTTTATAATCATGTCAAATTCTCACACCCACAAACAAACCGCGAGATTTGACAGGGGATATATTATGCTCTATAATATACTCATTATTTGAATAATCAATGAATGAGATATGAGTCCTAGATCGAAACGGTCATTAACAGTTGAACAGAGCCTGCTCGGGTTCCTACGGCAGTGTCCGATGCATGGATATGAAATCTATCAGCAGCTATCTGCATCCGATGGATTGGGACGCGTCTGGCGCTTGAAACAGAGCCGCCTATACGCGCTTCTGAGCAAGTTAGAGGATGCGGGTTATGTCACGGCTACTCTTGAGCCACAGGAGGCGCGTCCACCGCGCAAGGTGTTTGAACTGACTGCTGAGGGACGCGCCGCGTTTTTGGAATGGGTGCAAACCCCAGTGCAACATGGCCGTCAACTGCGATTGGAATTCTTGGCAAAGTTGTACTTCGCGCGGCGCGAAGGGTACGAGACTGTCGAACAGTTAATCGAGCGACAGCGTGCAACTTGTCGCGGTTGGTTGATGGAACAACAGGAGATGGCTGAAAGTCTGCCCACTGAGCAACTATTTGACCTGCTCGTTCATCGTTTTCGTATCATGCAAATTGAGGCAATGATTGACTGGCTCGAGGTATGTCAGCAAAACTTGCAGGAAAATTAGTGTCACCATAAATAAGGAGAAAACATAACGAATGCCAAAAGGAATGTCACGATTGATAAATGGTTTGTCGATAGTTACTATGCTACTTTTATTGTTGCCAACAGCAACCATTGCCGCGCCACTTACCCAACAAATGACTTGCGCGGAAGAATATACTATTCAAGCTGACGACTGGCTGAGCAAAATCGCGGACAAATACTTGGGTGATATGATGGCATACCCCGCGATTGTCGAAGCTACGAATCAAAAATATACGGAGGATAACACGTTTGCGAAAATCACCAATCCTGACGCGATTGAGATTGGCTGGAAGGTCTGTATACCTAGCGCGGCAGATGCGCAAAATGTGTTGGATACCACCGAACACACGAAATTTGGAGAGATCAACCTTACCGACGCGCTGGGACGGGAAGTCACTTTTTCCCAGCCGCCCCAGCGTATCGTCGTCGCGGGCAAGGCGGTCATTTTGGTGGCGGATGCTTTATTCATGTTTCCCGAAGCTGCGACGCGCGTGACCGCGTTAGAACTGCGCGGCCCGGTCGTGGGCAAGTTTTTGCCACTGGTTGACTCTAATTTCGCCAATAAAGTTCACCTGGAACATAACGCGGGCGTGGAGCAAATCGCGCCGCTCAAACCAGATGCCGTAGTGCTGAAAAGCTACATGGCGGAAGAACTGGGTGCTCCGTTGGAGCAGCTAGGTATTCCGGTCGTCTATGTCGATTTGGAGACCCCCGAACAATATTTTCGCGACGTAAACACATTGGGAAAGTTATTACAAAGCGAAGCCCGCGCCGCGGAAATCCAATCATTCTATCAAGCAAAATTAGATGACATATCCAAAGCATTACAAGGACTAGCGGATACGGAAAAACCGCGCGTTCTCGTCTTGCGGTACAATGCGAAAGGGGGCGAAGTCGCCTTCAATATCCCGCCCGCGTCGTGGATACAAACCACTATGGTGGAATTGAGCGGTGGCATTCCGGTCTGGCGCGATAGCGCGCAGCAGGGAGGCTGGCAGGTCGTCGGTTTTGAGCAAATCGCCGCGTGGGACGCGAATAAAATCTTTGTAATCAATTATGACGGAGATGCCGCCCAGACTGTCGCGAAATTAAAGGCTGATGCGCAATGGCAAGCGCTCAGTGCAGTTCAAAATGACGAAATATACGGCTTCGCGGGCGACTTTCTCAGTTGGGACCAGCCGACGCCGCGCTGGATTTTGGGATTAACCTGGCTGGCGTATAAAATACATCCCACTCACTTCGCAAATACGAATATGCCGCAAGAGATTTTGTCGTTTTATGAACAAATGTATGGCATGAGCGAAGACGCGGTCGAGGCGCATATCTTACCCAATCTCACCGGAGATGTCGAATAAAACAGCTCGAACCAAAGCGCGATTTTTCTTTCTAAGTATTCTGTTTTTGGTAGTTCTCGCTCTGTCTCTTTTCATCGGACGCTACCCAACGCCGTACTGGATGCCTCCCGCGCTTCTTGGACAGGATGAACTAGCGCGCCGCTTGGTATTAAATCTGCGTCTACCGCGTATCCTGACCGCGCTGTTGCTTGGTATGTCACTGTCAGCATCCGGCGCGGTATTACAGATGATTTTTCGCAATCCCCTAGTCGAGCCGGGCTTTTTAGGCGTGTCTCAAGGCGCCGCGTTCGGTGCCGCGTTGAGCATCATCTTTCTGCGCAACTCGCCAGTCATCATCGAGATGAGCGCGGCAGTGTTCGCCTGTTTAGGCTTGGCGTGCTCGTATCTATTAGCTCACCGCATTCGCTACGGTGATAGATTGCTACGATTGGTCTTGGCGGGCATTGCCGTCTCCGCGCTATTCACCTCCGGACTAGGAATGCTCAAATATCTGGCGGACCCGCTTACTCAATTGCCCGATATAGTTTTCTGGACGATGGGCGGGTTATGGGGCGCGACCTGGCTTGATTTGCGATACATCGCGCCGGTGGTACTCCCCTGTTTATTGATAATCTATCTGATGCGCTGGCGGCTCAATGTGCTCTCGTTGCCTGAAGAGACCGCGTTCTCTCTGGGCGTCGCGACGGGGCGTGAACGTGCCTTATTGTTGGTTGCAGCAGTCACCGCGACTGCCGCGGTGGTCGCGGTCGCGGGGGTGGTCGGCTGGATAGGGCTAATTGTACCTCACATCGCCCGCCGCATGTTCGGCACGGACGCGCAGCGCGCCTTACCAGCTTCTATGCTCATCGGCGGTATCTTCGCGCTACTGTGTGACAACTTGGCGCGTACGCTATTGGCAGGAGAAATCCCGCTAGGTATCATCACCGCGCTATTCGGCGCGGCATTGTTTATCTCGATTATGATAAAATCCAAGTCGTGAGGTGAGTTGATGAACCAAACGAACAATATTATCTCGCTTTCTAAG
>CAZSIG010000548.1:0-3166 GCA_964606195.1 uncultured Anaerolineales bacterium | reverse complement strand
GCGGTAAAGTTAGCCTGAACTTGCGTAAGTTCTAAGAGATATAGTTACTTTGTAAGGAAGTTAGTTTAGAGAAGAAGGAGGTACAGAATTATGGCTAGAATAGTGAGGTGGAGACCACTTGATGATTGGGATGCTTGGAGAAATCTGGTAGAGCGAACGATGGATGAGGTGAATCGCTCCGCGCCCTGGACGCCGTCACGCAGCAACGACGCGGTTTTGCCCATTGATATGTATGAGACAGACGAGCAATTTGTAATCAAGGCACGCGTGCCGGGTGTAGAACCGGAGGACGTAGACATCAGCATTACGGGTGACACGCTTTCCATCAAAGCCAAGTTGACCAGCGACGCGGAACTCGACGAGACCTGCGAGTGGTGCTGGTACAACCATGAATTGTGGCACGGCAATCTGTCACGCGTGGTTACGCTGCCATCACAGGTTAATTCCGATGAGATTGAAGCGACATTCAAGCATGGATTGTTGACCTTGAGTATTCCGAAGGCAGAAGAGGTTAAGCCGAAGACGATTAAAGTCAACGTCGCGTAATAGTTTGCAGTTAAAGAGTTTATTACGAGAGGGAGAGCAAAATATACTCTTCCTCTCATTTTTTATTAACCGCGCCTATGCGTAGAGAGAGTTTGTAACCTTCGATTTTTGCTGCCAAATCCCTTCGCTCAATAAACCGCGCCTCATCGATTAGAGTTGTTCCCTAATAAGCTGGATAAGAAATAGGACGCGGATTTTCGCGGATTCACGCGGATAAAGGGAGCAAATCCTGAAAATCCGCGTGAATCCGCGTCCTATAAAACTCCTAGGCTGTCCAAAATTTTATTTAGGAACAAGTCTATTGACATTTTTCCCCGCGCGGTTGGCAGTAAATAATAGCTTGTTTTATGGTATAATATCCAGCACTTACGCAGATTCAAAAAGATTTACCGCCGGGGGCGCGGAGAGCGCGGAGTTTTCCAAATGATCTTGGAGTGCACCGTGAAGATGCTTCTCAATGCGGGCTGGTGACCGCGTATGCCAGTGAAGAAATCTTTTCTTAATCTTCTCCGCGTCCGCGGCGGTCTCGGCGGTTAATCACTATGTGGTCTGCGTAAGTCCTGAATATCATTACATGTACTACTAATGTCGCGGTTTCGTCGAAAAACAGTCAAGGAATCGCCATCTTATCATAGTACAATTGTAGTATTGGAGTAACGTAAGACTAACAAATGTAGCGTAAACATAAGGAGGGCAAGAAATGAATACGAATATGAAAAGGATAACGGGCACCGTCGCGATGTTAGCGATTGTGCTCGTTCTGTTTAGTTTGACCGGCATGACCGGCGCGGCGCAGGGCGATGTTACAGATGTCGTTTTCCTGCACCACTCCGTTGGCAGCCACCTGATTAGTCGCGGAGACGTCCGCGAAAGTCTCACTGCCGCGGGCTACGACTTTTGGGACCATCACTACAACTATCGCGGTCTCACCATGCCCGACGGCACACTGGCGGGCTATACTTATAATATCCCCGGTGACAACACCAACCCCGACGGCTTCGCGCAAATATTTGCTCAAGAAGTGGATATGTCACAGGCGCACCCCCAGCCGCCCGTTAACGCGTTCAGTGGCTTACTGCGTCACGATGTCATCGCTTTCAAATCGTGCTATCCGGTCAGTAACATCCGCAGTGACGCGCAGCTTGAGTTATATAAAGATTACTATCGCCAAATTCGCGATGTCATGGACCAGCACCCCGACAAAATCTTCATCGTCGTCACTCCCCCGCCGCTGAACCGCACCGCGACCACCGCCGATAACGCGGCGCGGGCACAAGCCTTCGCTAACTGGCTCGCCTCAGCGGAATTCCTCGCGGGGCATCCCAATGTTTTCACCTTCAACTTCTTTGAAATCTTGGATGGGGATGACCCGAACTCGAATTATTTCAACCGTCTGCGCGAGGAGTATCAAAATAACTCCTCTGACTCGCACCCGAACGTGCTGGCAGATGAAATCGCCGGACCGCAGTTCGTGGAAGCGATAGTCAATGCTATCGAAACATATCACAGCGGCGCGACGCCAACACCGCTTCCGACCGCGCCCCCTACCATCACCCCCGTACCGACCGAGACGCCGCGCCCCACCATCCCCCCCGCGCCGACCTACACTCCGATACCGGCAACCTCCACCGCGACGCCCACATCCACCGCGATACGTCCTACATCCACTGTCTGGTATACCCCAACTCCCACCTCACTGCCGCCCTTCACCGGCGCGGTAGTGCTTGAGGATGGTGCGTGCTGTGTCGGTGGTACCGTCGGCGAAACTATTGAAATAGACGCCGCGTTCGAAGCGGATAGTCCCATCGCGCCTGTGACCGAAATGCGCGCGGTGAGCAGCTATGGTGGCGGCTGCTTGAGCGCAGATGAACTGGCTAACACCGCGTGGGAGCCGTTCGTATCCAACAAAACCTACACCGTGACTCTGGCGAACAACTGGATCGGCTTCTACGTCAGCGCGCAATACCGCGACCAGACGGGCTATACCTCGCCGGTTTACTGTGATGATATATCAGTTGAGGGAATGCCTGCGTCTCCCACCCCGGGCACCGGGCTAAATCAGCCTGACCTCATCATCTCCCACGCGGCGGTGCAGCTAGAATCGGGCAACGCCTGCTATGTGCCCCCCGCGGTTATGGGTGTGAGAGTGTGGGTGAAAAATGTCGGCGACGCGGCAGCAGGAGAATTCGTCGTCGATATAGATGGTGAGCGGCAAGCCGTTGTGGAGTCATTAGCTCCCGGAGAAATGACCTCCGTATGGTTTGGCGAGCGGTCTGCATTGGGTATTGCTACCGTCGATGCGACTTTCCGCGTCGCGGAGAGCAACGAGGATAACAACACCTTCTCCGGTCCCCTACCTGTGCCAACGTTGCCACCGCCATGTACAGTAACCCCTACACCGGCATGTCCCGGCGAGCCGCTGGTGATACAACGCGGTATGGGTGATAGTCAAGTGAAAGACGCGTACATCTGGGCAGCGCAGCCCGAATACACCGGCAACTCCGAGACACTCTATACCGGCATGGTGGGCGACGGGCGTAAACGCTCGTTATTGCACTTCGATCTATCGGCAATCCCGATTGACTCCGCGGAAATCACCATCGTGCGCGCGACGCTCCAC
>CAZSIG010000547.1:0-3171 GCA_964606195.1 uncultured Anaerolineales bacterium | reverse complement strand
GCCACATCGTCGCGGCGGAGGGGATTGGTTCAACTTCCGTAATCGCCGCGCTGATGGTGCCGAACAGGTCTGTCTCGTAAACGATGCCCATCTGCTGTCCGCCCAATCGCGCCAGGGGGTGCTCATGCGGCAACCAAGTTGGCAAGGTGCTCAGTTTGTACGAACCATCTTTCTGCCGCACGGCGGACGCGACCAGTTTGATAACTTTACCCGCCGCGCGGGCTTCCTTGATGTCGTTCAAAGTTATGCCGGTAATCCCTTCGCGTTGGACGTCGGCTAATACCGCGTCGATGCCCAAGACACTCTTCGCCAAGACGGTCAGCTTTATCGCCGCGTCGTAGCCCTCCACATCGAGCGCGGGGTCGGTTTCGGCGCAGCCTTGTTCCTGCGCGGCGCGTATCGCGTCGTTATAGCTCATGCCATGCTCCATCTTTTCCAAGATGAAACTGGTGGTGAGGTTGGGCAGGGCATCGAGGCGGTAAATCGTCGTGCCCGCCAGGTCGCGCCGTCCCAAGTTGACCGCGGGCAAGCCGCCGCAGACCGTGCCGTCAAATTTGAGCTCGACGCCGCGCTCTCGCGCCAATTCCGTAAGTTCGCGGTACGCCAGCACTATGGGGCCTTTGTTGGGAGTGACTACGTGCATCCCGCGTCTTAATGCGACGCGAATACAACTCAGCCCCGGTTCGCCCGTTTTGAGGTTCACCGGCGTCGCGTCGAAATAGATGTCCGCGGCAATGGTGCGCAATATTTTTTGCGGCGTCAAGCCCATCTCGCCTAACATACCTACACTCTGGCGTTGTTTTTTCAGGGTAACGACGCGCATCAAATCCAATCCATCGGGGGACACCGCGCCGCCGTGGCTATCCGCCGCGCCGACTATGCGCACGTCTAATCCGAATTGGTTATGCAGGATGGCGCGTTTCTGATCCAGTATTTCCAAGAATCGCCATCCTAGATTGCCCAATCCGCTTATTATCGCGTTTACTCGTCGCATTTTGTACTCCTTGTCCTGACAAGAGATTGTTTCATAAAGTATATCATTTTCAATCGTAAACAGCAAAGCGCACCGCGAGGATATAAAAAACGGGCGACTGGTTGCCCAATCGCCCGTTTTGTTGATTTTTGCAAACTTTCGAGCTTCTCATTGTCTCGCGTATCGCTCTACATCAATGTGAACCGCTTGGTATATATCGCGGTAAGCGACGCAATATTTGCCCGCGATGCCTAAACTTGGTGCTTTATTCCACCAATCATGATTACAATTCCACTCATATCCACAATATATTGAATCTCCATTATTATGGGGGTATCCACAAGCGTTAGGATTACCAATACCAACCCTGTGTGAACAAGTACCCCTTGATTCGCGTCCTAAATTATCCAAACAGCTATAACACTCACGTGCGTGAATATCCATATCACAGTTACGGTTGAACCAATAGCAACCATAAACTTCGCCTGATGTATAGTAAGCTTGAGCAAAATTAGTAGTAGAACTGATCTCGTAGCAATTAGGACTAACTCTAAACATAGTCGTTGATTCAGCCAAGATAAACCAATTAACCCAATAATCCCAAGAGGGGCTGGGAAATCCTTCTCCCGTTGGCATTGCCATGCGTTCATCGTCAAAGACGCGCCAGGTCTGAAAATAAGTCTGCCACTCGACCGCGTGGTTATAGTCAATTACCGTCCAGCCGCCGTCATCGGTGGTCATGTCGCAGTACGCTTCAAACGGCGCGGTTTCGCCTTCGTCATCGGGGTCTATGACATAGTAGCCACTGTCCCAATTGGGATGGGCAGCGTGGATAATCGCACAGTTGGGGTAGGGGCGTTGTATTACATTTGCTCTACATGATGATAGCAACGCGGTTGCTAATAGCATCGATATGGAGAGACAAGTATTGATTCTCATTTTTCACCTTTTGCCAATCCTTGCACAAACGCCTTCACCAACGCGGGGTCAACCCCCGCGATTTCGCCGAGTATCTCAATCGGCAGTGGCAGCGGGTCTTGCCACAGCCACTCCACGTTTAGCCAAAATCCGGGGATGACTTTGGAATGGAATATTCCCTCGTGCCCGGCATGAATTTGCTCGTACCACCCGCGTTTTCCCAAATGGTAAAACTCCGCGTACTGGCGCGGTTGGTCAATCAACCAGTATTCGCGCACGCCGCCCGCCTCGTACTCCACGTACTTCACGCCGCGGTCGCGCCCCCGACTTTCGGCAGAGACGATCTCTACTACCATATCGGCGGGACCGTTCAGCCCCCCTTTGTACAACCGGTCGAGATGCGCGGTTGCTACGAAGAGTAGGTCAGGCTCGCGACCATGTTCCAGCCGCATAGCTAATGGCGCGCTGAGAACTTTACCTAAACCACGCGCTCCAACGTAACCACTTATGACATTATTCAAAAACCCACTCAAATCCTGGTGCCTCGGTGAAGCTGGTGATAACATGATAACCTCTCCGTCCACCCACTCAGCCCAAGTGTCCTCATCGCACATATCCAAAAACTGCTCATAGGTCACTTTTTGCCGCGCGGGGGCTTGTTCTATCAAATTCCGACGCGTTTTTACCGCTTCTCGTTCCAAAACCATCGTTTCAGACATTCTTTCACCTCTTTACCATACCTATTCGCTACTGGTTTTATTATAACGCGCCGTTACCAAAAGCACAAAAAACGGGCGACTGGTCACCCAATCGCCCGTTACTCATCTTGCTAACCACATCCCCCGTCTACCGTCTACTGCCTACCATCTACCGATTTCCAAAAATCGGCGAACCACTTTTGCAGATAATTCGCGCCGTGTGGTACGCGCCTGCTCCGCGTCTCTTCCAACACATTAGCGCGCGGTAGGTAGCCGTTACGGAATACCGCGAACTCCTTCTGATACTCCGGCACCACCTCCACGATTTCTTGCAATACGTCCCACGCGCAGCAATAATCCATCACATATCCTAACCGCGCCCCCAGCTCCGCAATAATCTCCCAATTCTCCCACGCGGTGAGCGGATCGGTCACCGCCAAGAACTCTTGAATCCGCAGCTCCGCGTTCGTGACGCTGCCATCCGATTCGAGGAACGGCACTAGCGGGAACACCACGTCGGCAGCCTTCGCCGTCTCTGTCATAAACATATCGGCTACTACCATAAACGAGTCGGCGGCGCGG
>CAZSIG010000546.1:0-3182 GCA_964606195.1 uncultured Anaerolineales bacterium | reverse complement strand
GCAGAGCACGCGGAGAACGCAGAGGCTTCCAGATGATTTTCTATTTTTATAGCGAGAATGAGTCTTAATGAACGTTTATGAGTGTATGTGAGTGCGAAAAAATATATCCTTCCTCTTCTCCGCGTCCTCTGCGTTCTCTGCGGTGAGTTCCAATAAAGATATGTATAGAAAGATATTTCTCTTACTGGGGACAATACTAACCGCGCTCGGCATGTTCGGGTGTGACCGCGCCACCCCGACGCCAGTTCCCACCCCCACCGCGCCGCCCGCGACGGCAACGACCACTCCGACAGCCACCATATCCCCCTCACCGACGGCGAGTCCCTCGCTTACTCCCACTTTTACCCCCACACCTGTACCGGTAAAATTGACCATTTGGGTACAAGATGATACTCCTGACCAAAACCGCGTCACCTATATGCGCGGCTTGGCGAATTCCTACACGCGTTCCTCTGGGCGCGTCAGGTTAGATGTGGTTGGTAAAACGCGGGCAGAACTGCAACAGCTTTTATCCGCCGAAAACGTCGCGTTCCCCGACTTGCTTTGGGCAGCGCAAGATTTTATCCCATTGAGCATCCAAAGCAATAATTTACTGGAATTGGAAGAGCTATTCGAGATGAGCGACTATCTCGGCGCGGCGGTTATGGCAGGAACTATCGAGGAGCATACTTGGGGCGCGCCTGTCGGGGGCGATAATTTCTTACTATTGTATTACAACAAGCAATTCGTCCCGAACGCGCCGGCTAACACTCTGGAACTTGAGACAGTCGCGCGCGCCGCGCAGTTCGTCTTCCCCGAACTTGAGGAATCCCCCATACTCACCTCGCTGACGGAATCCGCGACTACGGAAGCTCCCGCGGCTGACGGCGAAGCAGCGCCCCAGAATGGAGAGGTGATAACTAACGGCATCGCGGGGCTGGTCTTTCCGCAACATGAGCCGTTGTGGTTAGTACCCTGGCTGCATGGGTTTGGTGGGGAGTTATTCGAGACGGGCGCGTTTTCTTCAACTATCAGTACATTGCCGCCGCTCTCAGATCGCGTCACGGCGCGGTTTCCACATTGGATGAACACGCTTAATCCCACGCTGAATACGCCAGAGATGTTAGAAACGTTGCGGTTGTTACATTCGTGGAAATTCGATCAGCGCATCGTCCCCGATATACAAAGTTACGAAGCGGCGAATCGCCTATTTCTCGAAGGGCGCGCCGCGATGATCATAAACAGTAATAGATCACTGAACGATTACGCCGAAGCGTTGGGAGACGATCTGGGGATCGCGCCGCTGCCACAGGTGGTGGAGGGGAGTTTGCCGCGTCCCTATTCGAGCTTCACTTATCTGATGATCGGGCGCGAGATGCCAGCCGAAAATGTGGATTTGGCGCGCGGTTTTATCGAGTTCGCGACGAACTTAGAGAACCAGACCGCGCTGACACAACAAACTACCTCTTTGCCCTTAACGATAGCCGCGCTGAGCGATTCGCGCATCACAGAAGATGCGTGGTTGCAAGCTCAAGCGAAGCAACTACGCGTTACTGTTCCATTCCCATCCAGCGCGGAAATACGCTGCTTCTGGGACGCCATGCGCCCGGAATTGTTCGCGGTTTTTGAGAATATAAAAACTCCCGAAAGAGCCGCGCTGACTATGCAACAGGCAACCGAAGCCTGCTTGGATTTTATGCGCCAAGACGGCAATGATTAAATGCTTATGGATCGCGAATTAAATAACTTGCGCGATCAGCGCAGGCGTAAAGCCTGCGACTACACTGTAGGCGCACCCTTTATGGGTGCGCTCCTATAGTGTCGAATACTTCTTATCGGGTATGGAGGAAAGCTTGATCTCATCAAGCTATGTACGGTACAGTCTGCGGTCCCTCAGGCAACACACATATAGTCGCCCCCGCGCCATATTTCGCCAATAGTTTGGCGAGCGTCTCCTCGATGCTGTGACACGGTAAAAACAACGCGGCGCGTAACTCCTCATCACTCAAATACGAGTTTTTGACGTAAACGTCCCCCTCGAGCTGAATCTGCGCCTGAATTTGCGCCTCCCATTGGTCTTGCAACAGAAACCCCGGCGCGGAGACGATGTCCAGCAACTCTTGGGGACTGCTGGCGCGGTGCAACAGTTCTTTGTAATGTCCATGGTTGGGCACCCCATCCCAACACTCCGCGGCGGCGATGATACTACCGCCCGGTTTCACCACTTGCACTGCAGCTGCCATTCCCTTGACCGCTTGGTATAAGTTCAGATCAAGCGGATAGCCGGAGTTGGTAGTGATGACCACATCAAACGGCGCGGACACGGGCACCATCGCCGCATCTTTGGCGAAAGCGGTGCCCGCCGCGTGAGCTTGCCAGACATCACCGGCGAAAACCCCGGTGATTTGCCGATGCTTATTGAGGGTGACGTTGAGTAGAAATGTCGGTTTGGTACGCGCCGCCATCTCCGCCATCTCCTCCCAAACGGGATTGCCCTGGGTGATGCCCCAAGTGGCGCGGGGGTCGGCTAACATTTGATAGTCGTGATTGCCCAAGACCGCGCGCTCGCCCGCCAAGCCCGGCAATACCGCTTTGGGACCGCCGCTGAACCCCGCGAAGAAATGCGGCTCGATGAAGCCGGTCAAAATCTTGATGTCCGCGTGTAAATACGCGCGGTTTATCCAAACCTCATGCCCGAAACTAGTCTCACCCAAATATTCCAGCGTGTCCTGATCAAAAGCGTCGTGCTGCACCACGCGGTAATTCTCGTAGATTTCGCGTCCTAACATCCCGCGCAGCTCGTCTTCCGTGTTCCGCCGATGCGTGCCCAACGCGTTGATGAGCGTGATGACGGCGCGGTTTACGCCCGCGTCCTCCAATTCCGCGAGTAATACCGGCAATACGCGGTCGTTCGGTATCGGGCGCGTTATATCCGAGAAAACGATCACGACCGATTGGTCTGGTCTCACCATTTCGCATAGCGACGGCGCGCCGCGAGGCTCTCGTAGTGCGGCGCGCAGCGCGGAGGTTTCGTCGGGCAAGCCGGGCACGAATTTCGGTTCTATCACCGTCACGCGGTCATCGGGCAAATCTACCCATAATCCCTCTCTACCGTAAGCTAATTTCACCCGCATTTTCGTTTTCTCCTTTCTGAAACAATTACAACCTACGCGGTTATATTTTCTGCCACTAATTTCACGAAT